>NZ_JAERJY010000151.1:0-8600 GCF_018257375.1 Providencia sp. JGM181
AAATAAGACGGGCGTAATTAACATTAAAAAATAGGTAATTAGATAGCTTAACTTTAAAACCGACTTTATCTAAATACCATAATTCCACTTTTTCCTTGAAGATACGAAAATAGCTCGACATCAATTACCCGTAAATTTTTTCGTTGTGAAGAAGCATGGCGAAATAGCACCTTTTCCCCTTCTCGAATCACAACCCCCACATGGGTAACATCCAATCCTGATGCTGAGGAATAAATACCAATGTAATCCCCTGTTTTTAACTGCTTCAGTAGTGCTCTATCAATAAATCGAGTTGGGACATAACTAATCACTCTTGGTGTTATTTTAACCGTAGCAATAATAGGGTCACCGTTACTTTTTTTATTAAGTTGTTTATTAACAAAAACCGTATGGGGGCTTAATTGAGCCGTTATATCAGAGACAACTTTATGCTCCCCTTCCGCCCAATCAGAAAAGAAATGACGACGTTGATTAAATGCGACTTTTGCATCGACATAGCGTACTTTTTCTAAATATGAGGCAAATTGTTCAGCATCATCCGCATGTTTAAAGGCTTCGCTATACTCAATAAATGTCATGCAATCAACGGCTTTCAAATCAATGATTAACCGTTCAGCAGAGAATGCATCCATATTTAAAGTGCGATTGTTGTACGGGGTGCCCAGCAAAATAGCGGTGGCATTCGCCATTTTTTGCTCCGCAGAACCACCTTGGCTGGCTGAAATCGCCTTCTCTAAAACGCCGTAAGATCCAGTGGTTAAGACCACTTCAGGCACTTCTGTCGCTTGAACGCTGCTTGAGCACAACCAAAAAATACCTAACAGCCACCCAAGCGGATTACATTTTTTCAAAAATGCCATATTCCCCTACTTGATTTTCATCTTAATGCCATCGACTAACTCATTATAGTTATTATTTATCATTCTGTTAGGCTGAAATGGTCACGATTACTCCCAAATTACTCTCCGATCCTCTTCTTGATTCAGATCACAGATATGTCGAAATCTTCATTTTGATCATTGCAACAATTGTTTTTTCATTGAACAATGTTACCGGTAACATAAAGAGTACTGTTTGTATAATGGAGCCATTATCATGAGCAAAAATATTTCTGACGTCACGCCTTCAACGAAGGTCAATGACCACATTTTACAGATCACCCAACGTATCATCGAGCGTTCTAAAGAGACTCGAAAAGCCTATCTCGAAAAAATTGAACAGGCTCGTAGCAGTACTGTGCATCGCGCTGAATTAGCGTGTGGGAATCTGGCTCATGGTTTTGCCGCCTGCCAAAGCGAAGAAAAAAGCATTCTCAAAAGCATGACCCGTTCCGATATCGCTATCATTAACTCCTATAACGACATGCTTTCCGCCCATCGCCCCTATGACCGCTACCCTGACCAGCTGAAACAAGCATTACTTGAAAATGGCGCCATCGGGCAAGTAGCCGCTGGTGTTCCTGCCATGTGTGATGGCGTTACCCAAGGACAAGATGGTATGGAGCTCTCATTACTGAGCCGCGATGTTATCGCGATGTCCACTGCCATCGGCCTTTCCCACAATATGTTCGATGGTGCGCTCTATTTAGGGATCTGCGACAAAATTGTTCCAGGGCTGATGATGGGCGCGCTCTCTTTTGGGCATCTACCCGCCGTTTTTGTCCCCGCAGGTCCTATGAGCACAGGCTTGCCCAACAAAGAAAAAGTGAGAATTCGTCAGCTATATGTTGAAGGAAAAGTGGATCGTAATGCATTACTTGATGCTGAAGCCGCGTCCTATCACAGCATTGGTACCTGCACATTTTACGGCACTGCAAACTCTAACCAAATGGTGATGGAAGTGATGGGACTACATTTACCTGGCTCTTCCTTTGTTCCGCCTGATTCCCCATTACGTGATGAACTCACTCGCGCTGCGGCTCGCCAAATTACACGTCTTACTGAGCAATCAGGAAATTATTTACCGATTGGTAAACTGGTTGATGAAAAAGTGATTGTAAATGGTATTGTGGCACTTCTGGCAACAGGGGGATCCACTAATCTCACCATGCATCTGGTGGCGATTGCACGCGCCGCCGGCATCATTATCAATTGGGATGATTTCTCTGATCTTTCTGCTGTCGTTCCGCTGATTTGCCGTATTTATCCAAATGGTCAAGCCGATATTAACCAATTCCAAGCGGCCGGTGGTGTTCAGTTGTTGATCCGCCAGCTCCTTGCTAAAGGTTTACTCCATGATGACGTTCACACCGTTGCCGGATTTGGGCTATCACGCTATACCCTCGAACCTTGGTTGGACAACGGTCAATTATCTTGGCGTGAAGGGGCAAAAAATTCTTATGATCTTGAAGTAATTGCTGATATTGATCATCCTTTCTCCCATCATGGTGGGACTAAACTACTATCTGGAAACCTCGGTCGCGCAGTGATGAAAACCTCAGCCGTTCCCGTTGAAAACCAAGTGATTGAAGCCCCTGCTATCGTGTTCAATAATCAAAATGATATTGCACCGCGTTTTGAAGCAGGCGAATTAGACAGAGACTGCGTGATTGTCGTTCGTTTCCAAGGGCCATCTGCGAATGGCATGCCTGAACTGCATAAATTAATGCCGCCACTCGGGGTATTATTGGACAAAGGCTATAAAGTGGCATTAGTCACTGATGGGCGACTGTCGGGCGCATCCGGTAAAGTGCCTTCCGCGATTCATGTCACCCCAGAAGCTTACAATGGCGGCTTACTCGCCAAAGTCCAAGATGGTGATTTAATTCGCGTTAATGCATTAACGGGAGAAATCGAGCTTCTCGTGGATGAACACATTTTATCCGCTCGTCAACCTTATCAAGCCGACCTGAGTGCAGAACGAGTGGGTTGTGGTCGAGAGCTGTTTGGTGCATTAAGACAACATTTATCTGGCGCCGAAGAAGGTGCTTGCAGCATTAATTTTTAATTTATACCGCTTAATAGGATTTATTATGAATAATTGGAAAATGACCGCTGAAGATGTTCTAAAACAAGGTCCTGTTGTTCCTGTCATTGTGATCAAAAAACTCGAGCAAGCCGTTCCTTTAGCAAAAGCCTTACTCAAAGGCGGTATCAAAGTATTGGAAGTCACGTTGAGAACGGAATGCGCTATCGAAGCTATCCGACTGATTGCTGAAGAAGTCCCTGAAGCGATTGTCGGCGCTGGTACTGTCATCAATGCAAAACAGCTAGCAGAAGTGACACAAGCGGGTGCGCAATTTGCTATCAGTCCCGGTTTAACGGACGAGTTATTAGCGGCTGCAAATCAAGGCAGCATTCCATTAATTCCTGGGATTTCCACCGTATCTGAATTAATGGCGGGCATGAACTATGGGCTTAAAGAATTCAAATTCTTCCCAGCCGAAGCCAATGGTGGCGTGAAAGCGCTCAAAGCAATTGCAGGACCTTTCTCTCAAGTTCGCTTCTGCCCAACTGGCGGGATCTCCCTCGCCAATTACCGTGATTATCTCTCGCTAGACAGCGTGTTATGTATTGGCGGCTCATGGTTGGTACCTGAAGATGCTCTGGAAAATGGCAACTACGATAAAATTACCGAATTAGCACAACAAGCAGTGCAAGGTGCTCTGTAATTGTTAAGTCATGAAGTGGGTCATTGACCCACTTTTAATCAACTAAACCGTAGAGATAGTGCGAAGAAATCGACGACAAAAGCGCTGATCTTCCGAGTAAGCAAACACATCTTCGACATACCCATCCAAAATGCGTTTTTGCAGTTTTTGCCAATAATCCGCGCTAAATAAATCTTGATGATGCAGCTGCAAATAGTCCCTGACTTTCGGATCTTGGCATAAGAATTGCGCAAACTCTTCGGGGAAAACATCTTGCTCTCGCACACTGTACCAAGGTTCGCCTGAGAGCTCTTGTTCAGGGTAGAGCGGCTCAGGGATATGGCGGAAATTCACCTCGGTCATATAGCAAATTTCATCATAATCATAAAATACCACCCGACCATGGCGTGTTACCCCAAAGTTTTTAAATAGCATATCCCCCGGGAAAATATTGGCGGCAGCCAGCTGCTTGATGGCGCAACCATATTCTTCTATCGCGTGATAAAGCTGCTCATCCGATGCCTCATCCATAAAAATATTCAGCGGGATCATCTTCCGCTCCATATAGAGATGACGAATTAATATTTTATCCCCCAAATCTTCAACCTGAGACGGCGCCTCCATCAGTAACTCGGTCATTAGCTCATCACTGACAAAACGCTTTTCAATAATAAAGTTTTCAAACTCTTGAGTATCCGCCATGCGCCCCACTCGGTCGTGCTCTTTGACCATTTGATAACACTCAAGCACTCTAGCTTTAGTCACTTCTTTTTGTGGCGCAAATTTATCTTTAATAATCTTAAATACCCGATCAAATGATGGCGCCGTAAACACCAACATCACCATCCCTTTCACACCGGGGGCAAGGGTAAATTGTTCTCGTGAAAAGTTTAAATACGCCAAATATTCTCGGTAATATTCTGTTTTACCATGCTTTTGACAACCAATCGCCATATACAATTCAGCGATTGATTTACTGGGTAAAATTTCACGTAACCAGAAAACTAACCCTGCGGGAAACGGGGCGTATACCATAAAGTAGGAACGAGCGAAGCCAAACACGATACTTGCGTCATCAAAGCCAGTTAAACACGCATCTACATACATTTTGCCGTCTTCATTATGGTGAATAGGCAATAAGAATGGGTAAACTTGATGATTGATATATAGCTTCCCAACTAACCATGCAGCTTTATTTCGGTAAAACAACTCATTCGCCACATGTAATTGGGCACTTTGCTCTACAATCTCAGGGAAGCGCTGCCTTAGTGTTTCCACAATACATTCAATATCAAAGGCTAAATCTCGCCACACCAAGCGAATCGGCAACCCGCTTAAGATCCCATTAAATACCGTTTCCATGTTCCCATTAAGCTTATATTCGCGAGCTAATGGCCTCGGTAAGGTGCAAAAGCGCCGAGCAGGTTGTGAAGTAAAGATAAACAGATTTTCTTGGGTTAACTCTCGATGTTGAAACAGTCGGCAATACACTGAATTAAAAAAACTTTCAGCAATTTCAAAACGTGGGTAATCCGGTAGCAATGTCGCATAGACCTGTTTGATCCTCGCCAAATTGTAGGGACTGAGCGATTGCACTAGCCCCATACATTGCAGCTGAGCAACGACAAGCCCCACATGATGGTCATACAGCTTTATCCTTTGTTTCATCGCGTGTTGAACCGCATGCCAATCCCCGCGTTCAAAGCGTTCTTGAGCACCCGATGTGATTTCAAGAAATCGCCCATATTGCGCATCAAAGCCCTGCAAAATGGTTTGAGCGATGATCTGTTCAGTTTCGAGGGTCATCTTCACTCTCCCAATAAAAAAACAGGCACTTGCGTGCCTGAAAACTCAAAAGATACACTTATGTCAACACACATACACCGAGCAATAGGAACCGTATATTTCTCCCCGATTAGAATTGCTCTTCTTCAGTCGAACCTGTTAATGCCGTGACTGAAGAGCTCCCCCCTTGAATCACCGTTGTCACCTTATCAAAATAGCCAGTTCCCACTTCTTGCTGATGAGAAGAGAAGGTATAGCCTTTATTGATAGCGGCGAATTCACATTCCTGTACTTTATCAACATAGTGTTTCATTCCCTCGCCTTGTGCGTAAGCGTGGGCAAGGTCGAACATGTTGAACCACATGCTGTGAATTCCCGCCAAGGTAATAAATTGGAAGCGATAGCCCATATCTGACAACTCTTGTTGGAAACGAGCAATGGTGCTGTCGTCCAAATTTTTCTTCCAATTAAATGAAGGAGAACAATTATAAGCCAGTAATTTTCCTGGGAATTTAGCGTGAATTGCCTCAGCAAATTGGCGCGCAGCTTCCAGATCTGGCTTGGAGGTTTCACACCAAACTAAATCAGCATAAGGGGCATAAGCTAAGCCTCGGCTAATCGCTTGCTCTATCCCTGCCGTGGTACGGAAGAAGCCTTCGGCCGTACGCTCACCAGTGATAAATGGCTCATCATAAGGGTCACAATCTGATGTTAGTAAATCAGCAGCGTCCGCATCCGTTCTAGCAACCAAGATAGTAGGAACACCTGAAACATCCGCCGCTAAGCGTGCTGCAACTAATTTTTGAATTGCTTCTTGGGTTGGAACTAAGACTTTCCCGCCCATATGGCCACATTTTTTCACTGCCGCCAATTGATCCTCAAAGTGCACCGCCGCTGCGCCCGCTTCAATCATATGCTTCATCAATTCAAACGCATTCAGAACCCCACCAAAGCCAGCCTCTGCATCCGCGACGATAGGTAAAAAGAAATCAATATATTCTTTATTATCGGGACCAATGCCATTCGCCCACTGAATTTGATCCGCACGACGGAATGTGTTGTTGATCCGCTGAACCACGTTAGGCACTGAGTCTACAGGATAGAGTGATTGGTCAGGGTACATGCTGGATGCCGAGTTCGCATCTGCCGCAACCTGCCAGCCAGAGAGATAAACAGCTTCAATCCCCGCTTTTGCTTGTTGCAATGCTTGCCCGCCAGTTAATGCACCTAATGCATTTACGTAGCCTTTCTTCGCGCCGCCATTCAGCTGTGCCCAAAAGCGTTCAGCACCTTTACGAGCTAATGTATGCTCAGGGTTGACCGAGCCACGTAATTTGATCACTTCTTCCGCCGTATATGGGCGCGTGATGCCTTTCCAGCGTGGTTTTTTCCACTCATTTTCCAATTGAGCAATCTGTTCTAAGCGCGATGTTGTCATGATTTACATCCTTTCTTGTTATCTGTCTTTGTAGGGTAATTGAGTGCTATCTCTATTCTTCAACTTGGCTAATCAAGCAATTGGTAGCCTGGTATAGTTAAGAACTCGATCAATTCATCTTGGGTTGTGATTCGGCGCATCAACTCACTAGCTTCTTTGAATCGCCCACTTTGAAAACGATGGTCGCCAAGCTCTTTCTGGATGACTTGCAACTCTTCATCCAGCATCTCTTCAAATAACTCTTTAGTGACTTTCATGCCGTTCGATAGTGATTTGCTATGACGGATCCACTGCCAAATTGATGTCCGCGAAATTTCAGCCGTCGCCGCATCCTCCATCAAACCGTAGATAGGTACACAGCCATTTCCTGAAATCCATGCTTCAATATATTGCACCGCCACTCGAATATTGGCGCGCATACCCGCTTCGGTTCTTTCGCCTTCACAAGGTTTTAGTAGCTGCTGCGCTGTAATTTCATCATCATTTTCACGTCTGATATTCAGCTGGTTTTTTCGCTCACCTAATGCTTCGTTGAAAACCGCCATGACGGTGTCTGCCAAACCTGGGTGTGCAATCCATGACCCATCATGACCATTACGCGCTTCCAACTCTTTATCCGCTTTCACTTTGGCGAGAATGGCTTGGTTTTCCTGCGCATCTTTGCTTGGAATAAAGGCGGACATTCCCCCCATTGCAAATGCACCGCGGCGATGACAGGTTTTGATCAGCAAACGTGAATAGGCACTTAGAAATTCCTGTGTCATTGTCACCGACTGTCTATCCGGTAAAACGCGGTCAGCGTGCTCTTTCAATGTTTTGATATAGCTGAAAATGTAGTCCCAGCGTCCACAGTTAAGCCCAACAATGTGATGACGCATGTGGTACAAAATTTCATCCATTTGAAAAACCGCTGGGAGTGTTTCAATTAACACGGTGGCTTTGATAGTCCCGCGTGGTAAGCCCACATAATCTTCTGCAGCACTAAACACATCGCTCCACCACTGCGCTTCCTGCCAAGATTCCAGCTTCGGAATATAGAAGTAAGGACCGCTCCCCTTCGCCAGTAATGCCTGATAGTTATTGAAAAAGTAGAGCGCGAAATCAAACAGCCCACCGGGGATCGGTTGATTATCGACAAGCACATGTTTTTCATCTAAATGCAGTCCACGCACTCGAGCTATCAATACGGCTGGGTTAGATTTCAGCTGATAAACTTTGCCATTTTCATTGGTATAGGAGATTTCGCCAGTGATCGCATCTCGTAGGTTAATTTGCCCGTCGATCAATCTTTCCCATGATGGCGATAGAGAGTCTTCAAAGTCAGCCATAAATACTTTTACGTTAGCATTCAATGCATTGATCACCATTTTCCGATCAACTGGCCCAGTAATTTCTATGCGACGATCTTGTAAATCATCAGGAATATTTTGAATTTTCCAGTCCGAATTTTTAATGGAATTAGATTCCATAATGAAATCAGGTAAATCACCTGCATCAATCTCTTTTTGACGATGCACTCTGTCTTTGAGTAGCTGCTCTCTTCTTGGCAAGAAACCTTCGACAAGATAAGAAAGAAAGCCAATAGAATCAGTACTTAATATTTGTTTTGCTTGCTGAGAAAATGCTTTCTTGAAGGTTAAATCTGAAATAGATAACTGCTGATCCATTGTTTTTTCCTCATTCATGGCTGGCTATGAATTAAGAGTAAACTTAAAAAACAAATAAATCAAAAACGGTTTCCATTTTAATTTATAATAAACATATCGTATTGATTATAAAGGAGTTAGA
>NZ_JAERJY010000152.1:0-8488 GCF_018257375.1 Providencia sp. JGM181
AGGTGGCGTATATTACGCTTTCCTCATTGAGAGTCAAGTATTTTTTTACTTAATCTTTTCAGATTCTCTCGCTGCCGGTTCAGTGTCCATCGCGCTTTGCGTTGGCTTGTTCCCGGTCAGTGGTGGCGCATTATAGGGAGTCAGAAAAATCTGGCAACCCTTTTTTTGATATTTTTTTTCGTTCGCTCAGCTTTTCAGCGAATTTGGCTTAAATTGCCAGTTTTTGCACCGATTTGAAGCCTTCTGCCTCAAGAACAGGGCGTAATTCTTGTAAACTGTCATTCATTGATAAGCAGTAAGCGAAGTCTTCTTCATTTGAATCCGTAACTTCAGCCTGATTATTGATGAGCCAAACGGTTCTTCTGGCAATCGCGGTGCCAGAATCAATGAATCGAGTTCCACTTGGAAGCACTTTTTCTAACTCTTCTACTATAAGAGGGAAATGAGTGCAGCCAAGAATCACCGTATCTGGGGCCTCTTTCATTTTAATCCACGGTTTGACGGCTTGAGCCACTTCATCCAGCGGCAATATTTCACCATGCAATTTTCTTTCTGCCAATTGTACGAGTTCCGCTGAACCTAAAGAGATCACTTTACAGTCTGTCGCAAAGCGCTCAATCAGCTCTTTTGTGTATTCACGATTTACTGTACCCCGAGTTGCCAACAAACCAACTACACCATTACGCGTCAGTTTAGTTGCGGGCTTAATCGCCGGAACGACACCGACAATTGGGAAAGCAAAATTTGCTCTTAAGTTAGGTAAGCTCACTGTGCTTGCAGTATTACACGCAATGACGGCAATGGTGAGAGGATGCTTTTTCGCGATGGCATTAACGATTTGATAAACCCTATCAATAATGAACTCTTCACTTTTCTCCCCGTAAGGGAAGGCTTCATTATCGAATGCATATATATAGTGCGCATTCGGGATCAGTTTTTTGACTTCACGATAGACAGATAACCCGCCCACTCCAGAGTCAAACACCAGAATGGTCGGGCGAACAGATAGGTTGTTATCAGAAGTTGTAGCTTCCTGTGAGGAAATATTCTCTTCCAGCGGTGCGATAACCATACGCGGTCTCATAGTCTTTATCGAACATATTAGCTATTTTACCACGAATTGTGAGATGTGAAGTGATTGGATATGCAGCTGTGATATCCCAAAGACTTACACCCCCGAGTTTTAGGTTTTCTGACTTACCATTCTCATAATAAGCTGTATCATGTCGCGAGCCGATATATTGATAGGTCAAGCCCATATCGAGTTTTTCTATATTCCAATCTAACTGATACTTAACTTGTTGCTGAGCACGGCGTTCCAATACCTTATTGGTATCTTTATTACGAGGGTCAATATATTGATACGTAAATTGGTGATGGAACATCCACGTATCAAACTCGCCAACCCATTCCACACCTTTAATTTCAGCCTTACCAATATTTTCATAAGAATTGAACTGCGCACCAGACTTATATGCAATTAAATTATCAATATCATTACGGTACGCATTGATTTGCCAGAATAAAGGACCTGTTGTGCCTTCTAAGCCAATTTCCCATTGTTGGCTTTCTTCAGGTTTTAGGTCTGGATTTCCTTTCATTTTCCATGAAGGGTTATCTACATATAGCTGATTTAAATTAGGTGCTTTATAGGCGGTGGCATAAGAACCAACAAGTTTGTAGCCATCATAAAACTCCCAACTCAGCCCAGACTGCCATGTTGTATGCCAATCAAACTCTGAGTGGTGATCCGAGCGTATAGCTGCTTCAGCAATCACTGAATCTATTAGTGCATATTGCCCCGTAAGATAGATTCCCGTGTTATTAACGGTTTGTTTTTTACTCGTATTTGTGTAACCGCCTGGCTCAACGCTTTGACGTTGATAATCAACGCCAGTGCTTAGACTACCTTTACCAAATTGGTAGTTATTACCCCATTGCAGATTATATTGTTTAGACTCATCCAGATTAGAATACAGTCCATATTGACCGTATCTTGGATCGTAATTGTAATCTTTAGAGTGGCTATAACTTCCTAGCAGTGATGTTGAGTAATTGCCTTGATGGTATTTCAGACCTGTTTCATAAGTTCGACTCGAGAACTTACGTGTATCAACAAGGTAATGCTGCATGTTTGTGTAATCGGTATCATAGCTACCATCATAATCAGTCCGGTTATCATAACCATAACCACGGGCATAAGCCGAAACATTCGGAGAGAATTGATGTTCAATTCCCAACCATAGTGTTTTATTTAAGAAACCGTCTTTATCTGACTGAGGATATCCATTTGGGTAATTCCCTGTACTACCTCTCGCCTCTACATCAAACCCTTTTGTATATGTATAAGCCGCCGCGCCCGTAACGGTTGTATTCTCACCAATTTTTTGTTGCGTTGAACCGTTATAGTTTTGATAGCCATAAGAACCAATTCCAGCATTCAGTGTGGTTCCTTCATTATTACGGCGAGTAATAATGTTAATCACACCACCCACTGCATCAGAGCCATAAACTGCTGAACGTGCGCCACGAATATATTCAATACGCTGCACTAGCGAGATTGGAATTTGGCTCATATCTGAAGAACCAGAAATCCCTGCTTGATTAAGACGAACACCATCAATTAAAACCAAAACATGGCGTGATTCTGTTCCTCTAATAAAGAGGGAACTTTGTTGCCCTATTCCACCATTTTGTGCAACATCCACACCCGGCAGGCGTCTCAATACATCAATCACGGTATTTGACTGCCAATGATCAATATCTTCACGGGTCACTACAGTGACTGGCGCTAATATAGAAGAGATAGGTTGCTCGAAACGGTTAGCAGACACCACCATTTCATCTGACGAATTAGAGCTTGCACTTGCCAAAGAGGAAATACCGCACAACACTGCCAGAGCTGCCACCGAAAGCGATAGCGACTTGTTATTATTCATTATGTTTACACTCGGAAAATCAATTAAATTAACATTCCGCGACGCCGAAAATCAGATCCGCGCTGAGATTCAACAAAGCGATAAGAAGTGTGGTAGGTATCGGACTTATAAAGTGACAAGTTGGGTTTCTATATATGAAGCGATATATAAAATAAAAATTCGACCTGTTATATCCCCTAAATAATTCAAGCTGCATGTAGGTGGCAAGCGAAGATATTCCTAGGAGCACACTGAAGTATGTGACTAGGATAGCTGAGCGATGCCAACACCCATGTAGTTTGAAGAATGACGGGAATACCTTAATTACCGTTGCGCGTCAGTTCTGGACTCTCACCAAATTCCCTCAACCACAGCACATAATCCTAAATTGAATAGCTATCACTGTCCATGAATCGATAATGAAAACTGGACATCTTCGCTGCTTGCCCTACAATTTCGCCCCTGATGTGAATTTTGACTGTTTTATGGGGCCATATGATGCAAAACACCTTGCACACCGAAGATTACGAACTGCAACTTGCAGAGAAAGTTGACCGTCTGAAGAGTTTGATGGCCCCTTATGCTGCGCCTGAACCTGAAATTTATTCATCTCCAACTTCCCATTATCGGATGCGTGCAGAATTTAGAATTTGGCACGAAGGTGATGACCTATTTCATATTATGTTTGATAAAGAGACCAAAGAACGCATTCGAATTGAGTCATTTCCAGTTGCTAGCCAGCTAATCAACGACATGATGGCTGAACTTCTGCCTTTATTAAAACGCACTGAACTACTGCGCCATAAATTATTCCAAATAGATTACTTATCAACGCTGAGTAATAAGCTGATTGTTTCTCTGCTTTATCATAAAAAATTAGGGGAAGAATGGACGGAACAAGCCAAACAATTGAAAGCCGATTTAACGGCGAAAGGCTTTGATGTTCAAATTATTGGCCGCGCCTCTAAAACTAAAATCATGCTCGACCACGATTATGTCGATGAAGTTTTACCTGTAAAAGGGAAAAACATGATTTATCGCCAGGTGGAAAATAGCTTCACACAGCCAAACGCACAGGTGAATATTAAGATGTTAGAGTGGGCGATTGATGCGACTCAACATTCAACTGGCGACTTATTAGAGTTGTATTGTGGTAATGGCAACTTTTCACTGGCGCTGGCTCAAAACTTCAATCGTGTTTTAGCGACTGAAATTGCCAAACCTTCAGTGCATGCGGCGCAATACAATATAGAAGCTAACAAAATAGATAATGTGCAGATTATCCGAATGTCTGCGGAAGATTTTACTCAAGCCATGAATGGCGTTCGTGAATTTAATCGTTTAGAAGGGATTAATTTAGCGGATTACCAGTGCAATACTATTTTTGTCGACCCACCACGCAGTGGCTTGGATGACAAAACTGTTCAGCTGGTACAAGAATATGACCATATTCTGTATATCTCCTGTAACCCTGAAACGCTGTGCGATAATTTAGCGGAACTCACCAAAACCCATAAAGTCGAAAAACTGGCTTTATTTGACCAATTCCCATATACCCATCATATGGAAAGTGGTGTGTTACTCACTCGACGCTAATACTCTCTATAAATTATTCCCTATAATTATCCATAAAAAAACGCCGCACTATTATGTTGCGGCGTTTCTTTTTATTCAAAACTGATATTAATGTTCAGTTTCGCTTTCGAGAGCTTGTTCGTGTAGCTCTTTTTTACGTGCTTTCCAACTGGTGTACATCCACAATGCAATAATGACAATCACCGTGGCCGGGATAAAGTTAGAACCGACATCAGGATGTTGGACCCGTAAAATCGCTGCGTAGCCAAACATACCTAAGAAAAAGCTGCCGGCGACAAATTTTGGTAATCCCATTGGCATCGCTTGATTTAAATAACGCTGGTGTAAGCAGTAAACAGCCAAAATTAATGTGACGATTGGGAAGATAGAAAATTCCACAAGGGAATTAAACAGGGTAGAGAACGTTCCGTGAGTCGATAAGCCAATTACTAAAGATAGCAGTAATGTGCTCCTCTCATAATTCTTGTGTTCCGTCATTGTCTCTCCTTTACTCTTTGGTTAAGTCAGGGTCTGTATCATTTTGTTTTTCTTGCTCGCGGCGGTACCAGTAATAAGCGCCTTTGGCTATCATACGTAGCTGCAACACTAACCGCTCTTCGAGGCGTCGACGTTTTTCTTCATCAATATCAAGCGCTTCAGCACCCGCACTAAACACGATAGTGACCATCGCCTCGGCTTGCATTTCAGTGAAATAACGCGGCGTACGATTTTCTAATTCAAGATAATCCGCTAATTCTGCAATAAAATGTTGGATTTCTCGTGCGACCGCAGCACGAAATTCAGCAGAAGTTCCTGAGCGCTCACGCAATAGTAACCTAAACGCGTTAGGGTTATTACCAATAAACTCCATAAAAGTGGAGACTGATGTGCGGATCACACTCCCGCCTTTTGCGATACGTTGGCGCGCTTGTCTCATCAGTTGACGTAGCATCAAACCGCTCTCATCAACCATGGTTAATCCAAGCTCATCAACATCTTTGAAGTGACGGTAAAACGAAGTTGGTGCGATGCCCGCTTCACGAGCGACTTCCCGTAAGCTGAGGCTAGTAAAACTACGTTCTGCACTTAATTGGCTAAATGCCGCTTCCACGAGCGAACGACGTGTTTTTTCTTTTTGTTTTGCTCTAACGCCAATAGTGTTGCTCACGATTTTCCTAGTTTTCTACAATTAAAACGCCGCGAATAGATCAAAATATCACTTTTGAATACGCCCATCCGTTAAGCATACCTGAAAATTATTAATCTAGTTTAATGAAAAGATGACTCTCCCATCAATTTCACCATTTTCAGAATTTCACCCAGCTTCATTTTTTCTAGGCTGTGTCTTTTATCGACTTTTTTCCTATAAACTTTTTATATACTTTGCACCTCTTTATTTTTATCTACTTCCTATACTTATTTGTCTTTAGGATTTCGAATTGAGACAAGATGGCAAACGAATGTTACTATCACAACGTCCCTAGAATTAAAACAGGCTTACCTCATGCAACAACATACCCATTTTGATGCAATTGTCATTGGTTCCGGTCCTGGTGGTGAAGGTGCCGCTATGGGGCTGGTTAAACAAGGAAAAAACGTTGCTGTTATAGAACGTTATAATAGTGTCGGCGGCGGCTGTACCCACTGGGGTACGATTCCCTCTAAAGCCCTTCGTCATGCTGTGAGTCGCATTATCGAATTTAATCAAAACCCTCTATATAGTGATAATTCCCGCAGTTTACGCTCCTCTTTTTCTGAAATTCTTACTCATGCCGAAACCGTAATAAGTCAGCAAACTCGCATGCGTGAAGGGTTTTATGAACGCAATGGTTGCCAAATGTTTTCTGGTGAAGCAACTTTTGTTGATGATCAGCATGTTAGCGTGCGCTATGCAGATGGAAGTTGTGATGTCCTAAGTGCAGATAAAATTATCATTGCGACTGGATCACGTCCTTATTGCCCGCCTGATGTTGATTTTACCCACTCCCGAATTTATAACAGCGATACCATTCTCAGCCTTTCCCACGAACCTCGCCATGTGATTATTTATGGTGCGGGTGTGATTGGTTGTGAGTACGCATCCATATTTCGTGGGTTAGGGGTCAAAGTCGATTTGATCAACACTCGCGATCATTTATTGGCATTCCTTGATCAAGAGATGTCTGATGCGTTGTCTTATCATTTTTGGAACAGTGGCGTGGTTATTCGTCACAACGAAGAATATGAAAAGATTGAAGGTTTAGATGATGGCGTTATTGTTCATCTTAAATCGGGCAAGAAAGTGAAAGCGGATTGCTTACTGTTCGCGAACGGCCGTACTGGTAATACGGATAATATCGGTCTGGCGAATGTGGGAATCGAAGCCGATGGTCGTGGCTTAGTTAAAGTTGACCATGCTTATCGCACCAGTAATGAGCACATCTATGCTGTTGGTGATGTGATTGGCTATCCAAGCCTAGCTTCTGCGGCTTATGACCAAGGGCGAATTGCGGCTCGCGCAATTACCTCTGGCTTAGGTAATGCCCATTTAGTTGAAGATATTCCGACGGGTATTTATACCATTCCAGAAATTAGTTCTGTGGGTAAAACAGAACAAGAATTGACGGCAATGAAAGTCCCTTATGAAGTTGGTCGTGCTCAGTTTAAACATTTAGCACGAGCACAGATTGCGGGCATGAATGTGGGTAGTTTGAAAATTCTCTTCCATAGAGAAACACTTCAAATTTTAGGTATTCACTGTTTCGGTGAGAGAGCGGCTGAGATTATTCATATCGGCCAAGCGATTATGGAACAAAAAGGTGAAGGGAATACCATCGAATACTTCATTAACACCACATTTAACTATCCAACCATGGCAGAAGCGTTCCGAGTTGCAGCATTGAATGGTCTAAATCGACTGTTTTAGCGAGTCACTACGCTTTACACTGAATGATTGGCTTTAGAATAAGTGATTGCAGGTTTATTCCCGCAATCACTTTTTTGTTTTTATCGCTTACTTTTTATTTCTGTAATACTTATCCATCGAGCTGTAAATTGTTTCAGCAAGCTGCTCATAACGTCCACGCAATGGAGAGCCCGGGCGGTAAACTAATACAATTCGGCGTTTTGGCTCAGGTTCGATACAGTTCAAATAACAAACTCCATCACGACAAGCCTCATGAGGTACCGCCAAATCTGGTAGTAATGTAATTCCGCTACCCGCTGCGACCATGTTTCTCAGCGTTTCTAAGCTTGTCGCTCTGAAATGGGTATCTTCTTTTGCCCCGGCTTGGAAACAGAACCCCATCGCTTGATCACGTAAACAGTGACCATCTTCCAACATCAATAATTTCTCACCCGCTAATTCGCCCATTTCAACCGTGTCACGGGCATGCCATGGGTGATTTTCATAAATTGCGAGTTTCATTGGCTCTTCAAATAATGGCACCACAATAAATGGTTCCGTTTCTTTGACTTCTGCCAAGATGGCACAATCCAACTTACCACTATCTAACTGAGCTAATAATTGCTGAGTCTGTGCTTCGTGCAAGTAAATTTCTAGTTTAGGGTGCACACGATGTAATTCAGGAATAATGTGCGGAAGTAAGTAAGGTGCAACCGTTGGGATCAGCCCTATATGTAAAGGCCCCGACATACTTTCACCTTGTAAAGCTGCCATTTCTTGTAGAACTTTTATCTCTCTTAAGATCGTTCTTGCCTGCTCAACGAGCAATAAACCTTGTTGAGTAAAAAGCACTTTTCGGCTGGTTCTTTCTAATAGCATCACGCCGAGCTCTTCTTCAAGCTTACGAATTTGACCGCTCAGCGTAGGCTGACTTACATGGCAAGAATCCGCAGCACGTCTAAAGTGCTTGTGCTCAGCAAGTGCAACTAGGTACTCCAGATCACGAATATTCATCCGCCTTTTTCCTCTCGTTATGCCTGACCTGATGAAAAGCAAGCCTGTATTCACTGTGAGCCCGTTCTACTGGAAAAACGACGCTGGTCAAAGTTCT
>NZ_JAERJY010000153.1:0-8397 GCF_018257375.1 Providencia sp. JGM181
CA
This sequence comes from Providencia sp. JGM181, assembly GCF_018257375.1. Taxonomy (NCBI): domain Bacteria; kingdom Pseudomonadati; phylum Pseudomonadota; class Gammaproteobacteria; order Enterobacterales; family Morganellaceae; genus Providencia; species Providencia sp. JGM181. Next base: position 3 of record NZ_JAERJY010000153.1, read on the forward strand.
AAATGGCTGTTATATAGACTTTGTCCGTTATAAAAATAATAAAACAATAAAATGTAGATGATATTTATTTCAAGAGAAAACAGTTTTGTAATGTGACTAATTAATTTAATTAACGACCAAAAACAACTGTGGTTCACTAATTTATTCAATGAATAGAGAAGGGATGGTATGAAAATAAATAAGCGCAAAGTATCGTTTTATCTTATTTTGGTTCTGGCAATTATAGCGGTCGGATATTATTACTGGAGCCAAAACTCGAGTAGTCTTCCAGAGGGTTTTGCACAAAGTAATGGCAGAATTGAAGCCACCGAGATAGATATAGCGACTAAAACAGCAGGGCGAATTGATACCATCCTTGTCAAAGAAGGGGACTTTGTCCAACAAGGGCAAGAACTCGCCCGTATGGATACCCGTGCCCTACAGGAACAACTCCATGAAGTACAAGCTCAGTTACGCCAAGCCATTAGTGCGGTTGCCACGGCAGAGTCAGGGTTAGTACAGCGCAAAAGTGAAAAGCTGGCGGCTCAGGCAGTCGTTCGTCAACGTGAAGCGGAGCTAGATGCTGCACAAAAACGGTTAAATCGTTCTCGCGTCCTAGTGAAAACTAAAGCCGTTTCTCAACAGCAAGTGGATGACGACACAGCACAAATGCAAGGTGCAAAGGCTGCGCTTGAAGCTTCAAAGGCTCAAGTTGCTGCATCCACCGCCGCCATTGACTCTGCACAAGCGGGTATCGTCCAAGCGAAAAACCGCGTAGAAGCTGCAACGGCAACAGAAAGACGCATCACGGCTGATTTAGAAGACAGTATTCTAAAAGCACCACGTAATGGACGCATTCAATATCGAGTGGCGGAGCCAGGTGAAGTCCTTGGTGCGGGTGGTCGCGTGCTGAACATGGTGGATTTAAGTGACGTGTATATGACCTTTTTCTTGCCAACAGAACAAGCTGGCAAGGTTGCTCTTGGAAGTGAAGTTCATATTATTCTCGATGCGGCCCCAAATATTGTGATCCCAGCCAAAACCTCATTCGTTGCCAGTGTTGCACAATTTACGCCTAAAACAGTGGAAACCCAAAATGAACGCTTGAAACTAATGTTCCGCGTTCGTGCACGTATTTCTCCTGAATTGCTGGAAAAACACCTTGAATATGTCAAAACAGGTTTGCCCGGAAAAGCATACGTTCGCTTAGATGCACAAGCCGCATGGCCAACTGATCTTGAGGTGAGATTACCACAATGATCGCTAACACAATGATCCATAAAATAAAGACCGATAAATTGATGGATGATGTGATTGTTGATTTACAGCATGTCAGCCAAAATTACGGTGATAACTGTGCGTTGGATGACATCACTCTCGCAATTCCTGCTCGAAAAATGGTGGGGCTGATTGGCCCCGATGGCGTGGGCAAATCAAGCTTAATGTCACTGATTGCAGGCGCCCGTGTGATCCAGCAGGGGCAAGTCAATGTACTCAATGGGGACATGCATAACAGCGACCATCGTCGCAATGTCTGTCCCAAAATTGCCTATATGCCTCAAGGGTTAGGGAAAAACCTTTACCATACGCTTTCCGTGTACGAGAACGTGGATTTTTTCGGTCGATTATTTGGGCAATCCAACGAAGAGCGAGCCTATCGCATTCAGGATCTTCTTGAAAGTACAGGGCTAGCTCCCTTTAAAGACCGACCCGCAGGGAAGTTATCGGGCGGGATGAAACAAAAGCTAGGATTATGCTGCGCGCTAATTCATGACCCAGATTTATTAATTCTTGATGAACCGACAACGGGGGTTGACCCCTTATCTCGGGCGCAGTTTTGGGATCTTATTGACCGCATTCGAGAGCGCCAAACCAATATGAGCGTGCTGGTGGCCACGGCTTATATGGAAGAAGCGGAGCGCTTTGATTGGTTGGTGGCGATGGATGATGGCAAAGTGATGGCAACTGGGCATGCGTCTGAATTAAAAGCCCAAACGGGTTGTGATGACCTCGAAGCGGCCTTTATCGCGCTATTACCCGAAGAAAAACGTGCGGGTCACCAAAAAGTGGTGATTCCTCCTCGAGATACACGAGGTGATGACGTTATCGCTATCGAAGCTCAGGATTTAACGATGCGTTTCGGTAACTTTGTGGCGGTGGATCATGTGAATTTTAAAATTCCGAAAGGAGAAATTTTCGGCTTTTTAGGTTCCAATGGGTGTGGTAAATCCACCACCATGAAAATGTTAACAGGCTTATTGCAAGCCAGTGAAGGTCAAGCGTGGCTCTTCGGGCAAGAGATTGACCCAAAAGATATTGAAACCCGCAAGCGCGTTGGGTACATGTCCCAAGCCTTCTCTTTGTACAGCGAATTAAGCGTTCAGCAAAACCTTGAATTACATGCCAAACTATTCCACATTCCCGAAGATAAAATTAACCAGCGCATTGATGAAATGTGTCAGCGTTTTGACTTGGAGGATGTGCGAGAAACACTCCCTGATGACCTACCACTAGGGATACGTCAACGCCTCTCTTTGGCTGTCGCGGTTATCCACCAGCCAGAAATGCTGATCCTCGATGAACCGACTTCCGGGGTTGACCCCGTCGCTCGGGATATGTTCTGGAACTTAATGGTCGATCTTTCAAGACGTGACGGTGTCACTATTTTTATCTCCACACACTTTATGAATGAAGCGGAGCGTTGCGATCGAATCTCATTGATGCATGCAGGCAAAGTACTGGATTGTGATACCCCAGAAAATCTGATCAAAAAGCGTGGGTTAGATACCTTAGAAGCCACGTTTATTGCCTATTTGCAGGATGCAGTGGGCGATAAAGATACGGGCAAAGAGACCGCCCCTGAATTTCATGTGGATGCAAAACTGAAAGAGCAAGCGGCGGAAGCACTCAAAAAACGCTTCAGTTTACGACGTTTATTTAGCTATAGCATTCGTGAAGGTATGGAGTTACGGCGAGATCCTGTGCGTTCCACATTGGCGTTATTAGGGACGGTGATCCTGATGTTTATCATGGGATATGGGATCAGCATGGACGTGGAAAACCTACGTTTTGCTGTACTCGACCGAGACCAAACAGGTTTGAGCCAAGGCTATACGCTGAACTTAGCAGGTTCTCGCTACTTTATTGAGCAGCCTCCATTGCAAGATTATGAGCAGCTCGAATCGGGTATGCGCAGCGGAAAAATCACGGTGGCGATTGAAATACCGCCTAATTTTGCTCGTGATATCGCCAAAGGAAATAACGTTAAACTGGGCGTATGGATAGACGGCGCGATGCCAAATCGTGCGGAAACGGTGCGTGGCTATGTGCAAGCGATGCATTTAGCGTGGTTAAGCACTATGGCGGCGCGTCAGCCTGCAGGTGTTGCAGGAATTCCCGCTATTGATATCGAAACACGCTATCGTTATAACCCGGATGTTCGTAGCTTACCGGCGATTGTTCCCGCCGTTATTCCTCTATTATTAATGATGATCCCTGCGATGCTCAGCGCGCTCAGTGTGGTGCGTGAAAAAGAGTTGGGCTCAATTATTAACCTTTATGTCACCCCGATCACCAAATTAGAATTCCTGCTCGGTAAACAACTCCCTTATATTGTTTTAGGGATGTTCAACTTTGTTTTACTTTGCATTTTATCCGTCTATGTTTTTGGTGTGGAATTTAAAGGCAGTTTCTTGTCATTGAGCTTGGCAGCGTTTTTGTACATCACCATAGCAACCGGAATGGGGCTGCTGATATCCTGTTTTATGAAGAGCCAAATCGCAGCCATTTTTGGGACATCAATTATTACCTTGATCCCTGCAACCCAATTCTCCGGCATGATTGACCCTGTTTCTTCCTTGGAAGGGATTGGTCGCTGGGTAGGGCAGATTTACCCAACATCCCACTTTTTGACGATCACACGGGGAACCTTCTCTAAAGGGCTTAATTTCTTTGATTTACAAGCTTCATTTATCCCGCTAGCCATCACGATCCCGATTGTGATTGGCTTGAGTGTTTATTTCCTGAAAAAGCAGGAGGCATAGGGATGTTTCGTAAAATACAGAATATTTTTAACTTAGGCGTGAAAGAATTACGAAGCTTAGGGCGCGATAAGGCAATGCTGGCACTGATTGTGTTTGCGTTTACTGTCTCGATTTATTCATCTGCAACGGTAACGCCGGGTTCGCTGCATAATGCTCCGATAGCCATTGCAGATCAGGATAAATCCCAGCTTTCAAACCGTATTATTAATAGCTTCTATGAACCGTATTTCTTACCGCCAGCGGATATTGTACCGAATGAAATAGATGGCTTACTGGATAGAGGCGCCTATACGTTTGCAATTGATATTCCACCTAACTTTCAACGGGATGTACTTGCAGGGCGTCATCCTCAATTGCAAGTTAATATTGATGCAACACGCATGAGTCAGGCCTTTTTGGGTAATAGCTATATCCAAAATATTACCTTAGGAGAAGTGAACGAATTTTTGGCGAAATACCGCAGCCAAGGGCGTTTACCGGTTGATCTTGAAGTGCGTATGCGGTTTAACCCAAACTTAACGCAATCTTGGTTTGGTTCTGTGATGGCTATCATTAACAACATTACAATGTTATCGATTGTTCTAACTGGTGCTGCACTGATCCGGGAACGTGAACATGGTACTGTCGAGCATTTAATGGTGATGCCGTTAACGCCTTTTGAAATCATGATGTCAAAGATTTGGTCGATGGGATTAGTGGTACTGATTGCCTCGGCAGTCTCACTGTTGCTGGTGGTGAAAACCTTGCTGCAAGTACCGATTGAAGGGTCGATATTGCTGTTTATGTGTGGGGTTGCGCTTAGCCTGTTTGCCACCACATCGATTGGGATTTTTATGGGAACGATTGCGCGCTCAATGCCACAATTTGGTCTATTGATGATCTTAGTATTATTACCGTTAAACATGCTTTCTGGGGGGATGACTGCCCGTGAAAGTATGCCGCAACTGGTACAAGACATCATGCTAACCATGCCGACAACCCACTTTGTTAGCCTAGCGCAAGCCATTTTATATCGTGGTGCGGGATTCGAAATTGTGTGGCCACAGTTTGTTATTTTAGTGGTCATTGGTAGCGTATTTTTCAGCTTTGCATTAATGCGCTTTCGCAAAACCATTGCCACAATGGCATAGTTTTTATTGCATCAGCTCCCATTAAATTACCTCGAATTACTTCTCACAAAACGCTTGCAGATTTTATCGGCAAGCGTTCTAATGCAGAACCATATAAAATACTATGCCTATCAATTTTTAATTAATGATTAGATTTTGCCTATCAAATCGATAGCAACGACTGATTGGATTAAGTCTCTGTGAAACAGTAACTTAATAGTCAACCAAACAGGAGGACATCAAATGTCATTAATTAATACTCAAATCAAACCTTTTTCTAATCAAGCTTTTAAAGACGGTAAATTTATCGAAGTAACAGAGAAAGATGTTGCGGGTAAATGGAGCGTTTTCTTCTTCTATCCAGCGGACTTCACTTTCGTTTGCCCAACTGAATTAGGCGACATTGCTGACCATTACGCTGAATTCCAAAAAATGGGCGTAGATATCTATTCTGTATCGACTGACACCCACTTTACTCACAAAGCATGGCACGAAAGCTCTGAAACCATCGGTAAAATCAAATATGCGATGATCGGCGACCCAACAGGTGCTCTGACTCGTAACTTCGAAAACATGCGTGAAAACGAAGGTCTGGCTGACCGTGGTACATTTGTTGTTGACCCACAAGGTATCATCCAAGCTATCGAAATCACTGCGGAAGGCATTGGTCGTGACGCTGCTGACTTACTGCGTAAAGTTAAAGCTGCTCAATACGTTGCAAGCCACCCAGGTGAAGTTTGCCCAGCTAAATGGAAAGAAGGTGAAGCAACACTGTCTCCATCTTTAGATTTAGTCGGCAAAATCTAATCGATAACCCTCGATAAGAATATTGCAAAATAAGCCACGTTGCAGGCGCTAAACACAATTAAGTAAAAGCCTGCAACGGGCTATTCGACGGGTATATGTACCCGATTTTATGACCAAGGGGATTACATGCTCGATAATAATTTACAGGCTCAATTAAAAGCCTATCTGGAAAGATTAACTAAACCCGTAGAGTTAGTTTCGAATTTAGATGACAGCGCAAAATCAATTGAAATAAAACAATTACTTGAACAAATTGCGTCGCTGTCTGACAAGGTGACTGTGCGTGAAGAGCACGATGTTGCACAAAGAACACCTTCATTTTTAATCACCAACCCAGGGACTAATATTGGCGTGCGTTTTGCGGGCTCACCATTAGGCCATGAATTTACCTCTTTAGTGCTTGCTCTCCTGCAAGTGGGTGGTCATCCATCTAAAGAAGCACAAGAATTGTTGGATCAAGTGAAAGGGCTGGAAGGCGACTTTAACTTTGAAACTTACTATTCATTATCTTGCCATAACTGCCCTGACGTCGTGCAGGCGCTGAACTTAATGGCGGTATTGAATCCGAACATCAGCCATACGGCGATTGATGGTGCGCTGTTCCAAAACGAAATTGATGAACGCAACATCATGGGTGTTCCTGCTGTTTTCTTAAACGGCAAAGAATTTGGTCAAGGTCGCATGACATTAAGCGAAATCGTGAGCAAGGTGGATACCAATGCTAACGCGCGTGCGGCAAAAGCGATTAGCGAACGTGACCCATTTGAAGTTCTGATCATCGGTAGTGGTCCAGCGGGTGCATCCGCTGCGGTTTATACTGCGCGTAAAGGCATTCGTACCGGTGTTATCGGTGAGCGTTTCGGTGGGCAAGTCATGGATACCGTTGATATCGAAAACTATATCTCGGTATTAAAAACTGAAGGTGCAATTTTAGCTGGCGCCCTGAAAAATCATGTGGATAGCTACAATGTGGATGTGATTGATGGTCAATCCGTTACTAAGCTTATTCCTGCTGAACAAATTGGCGGATATCACCAAATCGAAACCGCATCAGGCGGTGTGATGAAGGCGCGCAGTATTATTATTGCTACTGGTGCACGCTGGAGAAATATGGGGGTTCCGGGCGAACAAGAGTACCGCACAAAAGGAGTGACATTCTGTCCTCACTGTGATGGTCCATTGTTTAAAGGCAAACGCGTCGCGGTAATCGGTGGTGGTAACTCCGGTATCGAAGCAGCTATCGATTTAGCGGGTATCGTTGAGCATGTGACGGTATTGGAATTCGCGTCAGAATTGAAAGCGGACTCCGTGCTGCAAGCCAAAGCCCGCAGCCTGAGCAATATCGATATTATTTTGAATGCTCAAACGCTTGAAGTTAAAGGCGATGGCAGCAAGATGACTAGCTTAGAGTACAAAGACCGCACGGATGAAAGCGTGCACTCTTTGGAAGTAGCAGGTGCGTTTGTTCAAATCGGTTTATTACCAAATACCAATTGGTTAGGTGATACTGTTGCTCGCAATCGTATGGGCGAAATCGAAGTCGATGCACGTAATGAAACCAGTGTGAAGGGCGTATTCGCCGCTGGTGACTGTACAACAGTGCCTTATAAACAGATTATCATTTCCGCCGGAGAGGGTGCCAAAGCCGCATTGAGCGCATTTGACTACCTTATCCGCACAAGTACCAGAACCGCTGAATAGCTCATAGTTTAGCGGGTTGTAGCCAAAAGGCACTCGGGGGCGAGTGCCTTTTTTTGTGTGTGCAATCTGTGCAACTATCTCAAGAGAGTTTAAAAGTGTTCAAGTGTGGGTAGGTCAGTGTTTACTGTAATGTTGGGCGACCTAGGATTCTCTGCAAAGTAATGATGCTGCCACCATTAATCATAAAGTGATTTACGAAACTTTGTTGAGCCTAATGGGCGTGCGACTCGCTCACTAGGTGTTAAAAATAATGGGAATGAGGCTGGTGAGGTGTTATTTGAATGCAGCATTGTGATTGCTTAGAACACTGGAAATAACGAGCAACACACTATTTTATAACGAATTATTGATTTTATGCCGATAAAGTAGAGTAAAGTGTTTAAGCTCGTTATGCTGCTATCCCCCTTGAGCGTTATATTTTAAGAGATTGAAAATTAAAAATATAACTTATTGCTTTATAAAGATGTAATTTTTTGCTCTCTGTTTTATAACCCGTTGTAACCAGTAAAAATTACAGCAAAATAATTTTTACTTAGTGGATTAGAGACGATTTTGGTCGGGTGTGACTAATATAATCGGTTTCCGAAGGGGGAGACAGATACACACAATATAAATTTTTATGGCAATATGATATATGATATCTAGTTAACATTATTTAATTTAACATGATTGAGCAATTATATTATTGTAGTATCATTATTTTTTAACAGTATTTCATTGTATTAGTTATATTATGAATTGAGTGTTTTTTGCTCT
>NZ_JAERJY010000154.1:0-8348 GCF_018257375.1 Providencia sp. JGM181
TATTTGTCATTACGATGAAAAAAGCAAAATAGATAGAAATGATTAAAAGCCAACAGTATTAATAAGGTTATTGGCTTTTAAATGAAATGGAATGGATTCTTTCAGTGATTCATTTTTTAGAAGGCAATGAATTTTTTACACTTTCTGTATATTGCAGCATATTCGCTTTTGCATTATGGTCTTTTTGCAATAATGCTAAGTTATTTTTTGCGGTCACATTACCCAGTTTATCCGCACGCTCAAACCACATAATAGCGCGGAAAATATTTTTACTGCCACCTTCTCCTCGGGCATACATTACGCCGAGGTTATTTTGCGCATCACTGTTTTCTTTGAATGCCGCAGACTCCAAAAGCTCCCGTGCTTTTTGGCTATCTTGCTGAACCCCAGTTCCAGTCAGATAAAAAATCGCTAACTGGTTTTTTGCATCCATATTGTCTTCTTTAGTGACTTCCAGCCACTTCACAATCTGCTGGATCTCAACATCTTTCAACTGACCCGCCAGATATAAGTTCGCTAACTTTAATTGTGCGTCGACAATATCTGAATCCGCTAATTCGATATACCACTGGATCGCTTTCGCCATATCCGGTTTAACGCCGCCAAGGCCTTTTTCATAATACTCAGCCACTTTCATAGCGGCTTCAGCAGATTCATTATCTGCCGCCATTTGGTACCATTTGAAGGCTTCGCTCAGGTCTTGCCCAACGCCATCGCCTGTCTCATACGCTTGCGCTAACGCATATTGAGCCGAAAATTCACCTTGGTTTGCCGCGCGCTTATACCAGTAAACGGCTTGGTAGTTATTTTGCTCAACGAGCGGATGACCTTTGCTGTAAAAGTCTCCCATATTTTTTTGTGCAACTGGGGAGCCCATGTTCGCGGCTTGGCGATACAGGTAAATCGCCGTATCCTCATCTTTTTCCATGCCTTCGCCATTTTCATACATCACGGCTAAGTTGTTCACGGCAGAGGCTACGCCATTACGTGCACTGCGCTCATACCATGTAAAAGCTTTATTGTAGTCAATATCACCACCAAGCCCATCATGGTAGAACAGCCCAATGGCAAACTGTGCATATTCTTGCTCTTGTTCTGCGGCCTCATAATACCAAGCACGTGCTTGTTTATAGTCTTTTTCGACACCTAAACCGCGCTCAAATAAATAGCCCATCGCATATTGGCAGTATGCATCGCCTTTTTCGGCGCATTTGCGATACCAATTACCCGCTTGCTCATAATCTTTTTTGCGCTGTGCCAGCATCCCGATGTAGTAATCACCATCATTACTATTTAAATCAGAAGCTTTCTTAAACCAGTAATAAGCTTTATTTTCATCGGCATCGAGAAAATCTGTGCCATCCAAATAAGCGACACCCACGTCAATCATGGCATCAACTTTGCCCGCATTGGCCTCTTTAATGCTACTTTGGAAATCAGTTGGAAGGTTGCTTGGCTCAGCCACTTCAAGAGCTTTAGGTAAAGGTTCAACTAAAGCGGAGTCCGCCTGAGGAGTTAAAACCACAGGGGTGATAATTGGGGTGGAAGATTGGTTAACAGCCGCTTTGGCTGGCTGGTTATGAAACGAACCCGACTCTATTGGCTCTGCTTGCACATAAGGGGCACAGATAATGCAGAAACTAAATAAGAGAGAGGGTAATTTCATGACATTTACTCACAGCTTGGCATTGACCACTGCTATATAAGATATCATTCCCATACAAAAATCATAAGGACTATAAGCAGAAAATAACCAAATGATGTGAATTTTTAAGAAAATAATTTGGGTGATTATCGTAATTGGTTATAAAACGAGCTAATCACCCTCTAATTAATAATTAAATTGTCTTAATGCGCAAAATTAATTAACGCGATATCCGCCATGCTTACTGGCAAATAAATTAAACTTACCCCACTCAATTAAAATCAATTCTAATTTTTGATGACTAATTTTGCATAGCGTCGATATTTGGGAAACCACAAAATGGTTTTCACCCACTAATTCTTCTGAAAATACCTCGGCAATTAATTCACTCTCTTTAGCTGTAATTAACCAACCATCATTAGTCGCAAATTTATGAACCGGAACCATACCTTCTTTGGTACTTTCTTTAGAGAGTAACTTATCTTCCGCTTGTTGCGCTTGATAAAACGCGTCGATTTCCTCTTGTGAAGGGATCGGCTCAACCCTCTCTTGGTTTTCCAAGAACAGATAAATTTCTTCTGCTCTTGCTGGCGTTAACTCGCTTCTTAACCAAATTTGGTTAAAGCAATGTTCCGTCAATGAATCTTCAGTATCCAATTTGTCCATGATTTGCAAAATACTCATCATGGCACTCACCGCGTCTTCGCTCATCATAAATGTCTCTGGCGCGGCGCTATTTTGGATCTGATAAGGATAAACTACCGAGGACGGCAGTTTTCCTTCAATTATAAATTCATAGCTCATCATTTGCTCCCAATAGATTTCCTACCTATAAGATGGAGGCGAATAACTGAAAAATCAATCTTATGGATCAAATCAATCTTCTGGGTCATAGCCTAAGTTTGGCGCTAACCAGCGTTCTAATTCTGCGACCGTCATTCCTTTGCGTTTGGCATAATCTTCAATTTGATCTTTTTGCACCTGTGCCACCGCAAAGTATTTACTATCAGGGTGACTAAAGTACCAACCCGACACCGAGGCTCCCGGCCACATTGCGTAAGAGCTAGTCAGTTTCATACCAATTTTGTCTTCCACATTCAGGAGCTGCCAGATTTTTTCCTTTTCTGTGTGTTCAGGGCAAGCGGCATAACCCGGTGCAGGGCGAATGCCTTGATAATTTTCACGGATCAACTCTTCGTTGCTCAGTGCTTCCTCTGACGCATAGCCCCAATACTGGGTTCTAACTTGCTGATGCAGATATTCTGCAAAGGCTTCTGCTAAGCGATCAGCCAAGGCTTTCACCATGATTTTATTATAATCATCGTGGGCATTTTCATACTGCTGGGCCAGCTCATCCTCTTCTAACCCGCCAGTAACGGCAAATGCACCAATATAATCCGCTTTACCGCTCTCTTTAGGTGCCACAAAATCGGATAAACAGTAGTTCGGAAAATCGGTTTTCAACGTTTGTTGGCGTAAATTAAGTGCCACCGCTTGGACTTCATCCCGAGCATCGGAACGATAGATTTCCACATCATCCACCACGCGGTTTGCTGGGAAAATTCCAAAAATCCCTTTTGGCGTCAGTAAGTTTTGGCTTTCCAACGTGTCGAGCATCGCATTGGCATCAGTCAACAATTTGCGCGCTTCTTCTCCGACAACTTCATCTTCCAGGATTCGCGGGTATTTGCCTGCCAGTGACCACGTCATAAAGAATGGTGTCCAATCGATATAGTCACGCAATGTTTTAATCGATGCCGTCACTTCTTGAACGCCTAGGAATTTAGGAGCCGGCGGCTGGTACTGTTGCCAGTCAATATTCACCCCATTAGCGCGAGCAGCTTCTAATGTAACCGGTGGCGTTCTTGGTTTTTTGCGCCCATGTTGCAGGCGAACCGTGTCATATTCACGATGCGTTCGGGCAACAAACTCGGCTTTTTGGGTTGCTGAAAGTAATGCGGCGACGACACCCACCGTACGGGATGCGTTCTGCACATAGACCGTGGGTCCTGAATAGTTTTGCTCGATTTTCACCGCGGTATGAGCTTTCGAGGTCGTTGCGCCTCCAATCAATAGTGGTAAGGTAAACCCTTGTCGCTCCATCTCCTTTGCCACATGCACCATCTCATCCAATGACGGCGTAATCAGACCCGATAAACCGATAATATCGACGTTTTGTTCCCGGGCGGTTTTTAGGATCGTTTCACACGGCACCATGACGCCTAAATCAATGATTTCATAGTTATTACACTGTAAAACGACACCCACGATATTTTTGCCAATGTCGTGTACGTCCCCTTTCACCGTCGCTAGTAATACTTTACCTGCACTGCTTCCCGACTGTTTTAGCTCCTGAATATACGGCTCTAAGTACGCCACGGCTTGCTTCATCACGCGGGCGGATTTCACCACTTGGGGCAGGAACATTTTTCCTTCACCAAATAAGTCACCCACCACGTTCATGCCGTTCATTAGCGGGCCTTCAATCACTTCGATCGGGCTTGACGCACGTTGGCGAGTCTCTTCCGTATCTTGGATAATAAATTCCGTAATCCCTTTCACTAGCGAGTATTCAAGCCGTTTTTCCACTTCCCAGCTGCGCCATTCCGCTTGTTGAACTTGCTGCTCCTGTCCTCCTGTTCCACGGTATTTTTCAGCCAGTTCCAGTAGCTTTTCAGTGCCGTCTTCTCGGCGATTGAGGATCACATCTTCTACCGCGTTTTTGAGCTCGGCGGGAAGATCGTCATAAATGGCCAGTTGCCCCGCATTGACGATCCCCATATCCATCCCATTGCGGATCGCGTGATACAGGAAAACAGCGTGAATTGCCTCACGCACCGGATCATTGCCTCGGAATGAGAAAGAGACGTTAGACACCCCACCTGAGATCAACGCATGGGGCAGTTGATCTTTGATATCTTTACAGACTTCAATAAAATCAACAGCATAGTTATTATGCTCTTCAATCCCCGTAGCAACTGCAAAAATATTCGGGTCAAAAATAATATCTTCAGGTGGAAAACCGACCGTTTCCGTTAATATTTGGTATGCGCGGCGACAAATTTCGATTTTACGCTCGCGGGTATCAGCTTGCCCCACTTCATCGAACGCCATGACCACCATTGCCGCACCATATTTACGGACTAATTTGGCGTGTTCAATAAAGGCATCAACCCCCTCTTTCATGGAGATGGAGTTCACGATCCCTTTGCCTTGGATGCACTTCAGCCCTTTTTCGATCACGTCCCATTTCGAGGAGTCGATCATAATAGGCACTCGTGCAATATCAGGTTCTCCCGCGATCAAATTCAGAAAACGCACCATCGCCGCGTGGGAATCTAACATGCCCTCATCCATATTGATGTCGATGATCTGCGCGCCGTTTTCCACTTGTTGGCGAGCGATATCAAGGGCTTCTTGGTAATTTTCTTCTTTAATTAAACGCTTAAATTTTGCAGAGCCTGTGACGTTAGTGCGCTCACCAACGTTCACAAATAGAGATTGCGCACCAATATTCAGCAGTTCTAAACCGGATAACCGACATTTCACAGGTAATTTTGGTAACTGGCGAGGTTTAAGTCCCTCAACGGCTTGAGCCATTTTTTGGATATGAAGTGGTGTTGTCCCGCAGCATCCACCGACGATATTTAAAAAGCCAGCTTCCGCCCATTCGCGGATCTGCTGCGCCATATTTTGGGCATCAAGATCGTATTCACCAAATGCATTCGGTAACCCCGCATTGGGGTGGGCGCTAACATAGCACTCTGAAATACGAGATAATTCAGCGATATATTGACGAAGTTCATCAGGCCCCAGTGCGCAGTTAAGCCCGAATGATAACGGCTGAGAGTGACGCAATGAGTTGTAAAATGCTTCCGTGGTTTGCCCCGATAAAGTTCGCCCCGAAGCATCGGTGATAGTCCCTGAAATCATCACAGGCAAGTGGATCCCAAGGGATTCAAATTCAGTTTCTACGGCAAAAATCGCCGCTTTTGCATTTAATGTGTCAAAGATAGTTTCGATCATGATCAGATCGACACCACCCTTAATCAGCGATCGTGTGGATTCACGATACGCGTCCACCAGCAGATCAAACGTCACGTTGCGATAGGCCGGATCATTCACATCAGGAGAGATCGATGCTGTACGGTTTGTTGGTCCCAAAACCCCAGCCACATAGCGCGGTTTTTCTGGGGTTTTACGTGTCCACTCATCGGCACATTCACGAGCAAGGCGAGCTGCGGTTTCGTTGATTTCCGCAGAAAGGGCTTCCATTTTATAATCCGCCATCGCAATGGTGGTGGAGTTAAACGTATTGGTTTCAACAATATCCGCCCCTGCTGCAAAATATTGGCTATGGATATCGCGAATAATCTCAGGTTGAGTGAGCACAAGTAAGTCATTGTTGCCTTTCAAATCACTTGGCCAATCTGCAAAACGCGCGCCGCGAAACTGCTCTTCAGAGAGCTTATGGCGTTGGATCATCGTTCCCATCGCACCATCTAGGACGAGAATTCTATTTTTTAGTTGTTGTTCTAATTGGTTTTTCTTGCTGGACACTGCACTGTCCTCCTGAAAATGATAATCCCTCGGCTTAATCTGCCCCATGCTGTGACTTCGCACAGCTAAATCGTCAATGAATTGAAACTAAACTAAATTTGTATGAATCACATCCTACCATAACTTCAGAAGAGAAAATTCGTCGTTATGATGAGAGTTTTTCAGGTTGCCAAAGATCGACTTTTTGCTGATCCGATGAGTATTTTTGAATGAAATCATTCATAATAGAAACGAATACTCATTCCTGTCAGGAGACACTTGATGGCGGCTACACCCATTACTAAAAAAATAAAGAAGGCAAAAGGACCTGCGAGTGGCGCTACGGCTGCCGGACAAGTTCAATCCTTAAGCCGTGGACTGACGCTTTTGGAATACATTTCTGAATCAACTGGGGGGATCGCTCTCACCGATTTAGCCCTTCAAGCTGGTTTACCTAATTCCACAACTCACCGCTTATTAATGACCCTAGAGCAGCACGGTTTTGTGCGCCAGACAGGGGATCTTGGGTTGTGGGTCATCGCTTCTCATGCCTTTATCATCGGCAGTAGCTTCCTTGAAAGTCGTAATTTATTAGCCCTTGTCCATCCAATATTACGCCGTTTGATGGAAGAATCTGGCGAAACCGTCAATTTAGCGATTTTGGATCACACAGAATATGACGCTGTGATTGTTGACCAGGTGCAATGTAATGCGTTAATGCGCATGTCTGCCCCAATTGGCGGAAAGCTGCCATTACATGCATCGGGTGCAGGAAAAGCGTTTATTGCCAATTTGCCTGAAGAGCAGCTAATTCCATTACTGGGCAAAAAAGGCTTACATGCCTATACACCGCATACATTAACTAACCCATCAGCATTGAAAGAAAATCTGCAACAAGCTAAAAAACAAGGATTTTCTTATGATGATGAAGAGCATGCGCTGGGGTTAAGATGTATTGGCGCCTGTATTTATGATGAGCATAAAGAGGCATTTGCCGCGATCTCAATTTCTGGACCACTTTCTCGGATCACCGATGATCGGGTAACAGAGCTGGGAGCGATGGTGATCAAAGCCGCTAAAGAAATCAGCCATGAATATGGCGCTAATCGCTAGCAAGCAAAAGTGCGGGATCTTCCCGCACTTCTTTAATTAATCATGTTACTGGCAGGTTAATCACCCTGTTGACTGGATGCATTTTCCGATTTATTCGATTTCAAAGATTGTTTGAACTTCGGCATATTGCGATATTTTTCAATCAAGGCTAAAGCGATAGCTTCCGTTTCCGCATCTGCCCGCCCATCAATATCCCGTGGACGATAATGCATTTGGAATGCACGCAACGTCTGTTTCGTTTCTTTATCTAATTTTCCTGTCAGTGGGATCCCTGCATAGCCATAAAATTTCAATGCTTTTTGTAGGTTTAACACACTGACAGATGCATTAATCTGCCGCCCTGCTAAATACTTATTAACGGTTTGAGGGTCTGGCCAAGCGCCAATCCCATGCAGCGCTAATGATTGCCACGGGAATGCACGACCCGGATCTTGTTTACGCAGCGGGGCGATATCACTATGGCCAATGACATTTTCTGGAGGAATGTCATAACGTTGCATAATGTCTTTCAATAGCGGGATCAACGCATCTATCTGCGAGTCATTAAAAGGCGGCCAGATATCTTGACCATTTTTTCTCACCAAACCTTCATTAACGATTTCAATACCAATCGAGCTATCATTGAGCCCGTGATGATATTGCCAACGGCTATCCCCTGCATGCCACGCTTTCAAGCGCTCAGGAACAAGTTGTAAAATGACAGGCTGACCATTTTTTTGTGCAGGTTGACTAGGAATGAGGTAATGGGAACTCACCTTTCCTTTCGTTAATATTTTAATTGAGTGGGCATCATCAGAAACAGTGTAATGCAGAACAATAAATTGAATACGCTCGCTGGTATTCTGTGACGGGTAACTCTGATCGAGATAGTAACCCGTTTTTGAAGGTGTCGTTGAACAACCGACAAGTAGGAATATGACAAATATCCATATTGCCCTAGCCATTTAAAACTGCCCTTTTTCCATGTTGAATTGTCGCACATTTAAGCACACCGACCTCGATAAAACCATGAGAACTTTGCGCAAAGAATCGTCTTAAATATGAACAAATA
>NZ_JAERJY010000155.1:0-8201 GCF_018257375.1 Providencia sp. JGM181
ATAATTGACTGATAAATAACATATATACCCCCCGTTATTATTAATGACATAAAAATAAGGTTGATAAACCCACCAGTCATAATCCAACGCAATATCTCATTATAAATATGAGGGACAATATAATTTTCAGAACTTAAAAATGGGAGCTGATTTTTCTCCATGCTCGCATTAATAATTAAAGGTTGTTCCCAAACTTCAGCTGGTGGGTAGATAAACAGTGAAATGGAAAACCGTAACATCTGCTTAAGGTGAAAGCGGTTGATTATCTCACTGTCGATATACTTTGGGCATAGCTGAATAAGGTAAACTCCAATAAATACAGCGACGGCAATAATGAAATAGCTGACACTGACCCTTACTTTATTCTTTTGATAAAACAAACAGATAAAGATAAATGCGCAAACTGCAAAACTCAATGTTGTGGTGATGGATTGCAGAACAATCAGCGTCACCGTAAACAAGAAAATACAGAAACTTAATAGTGTTATGCGGCATTTTTCTTGGATGAGTGATGCGAGTTTAAATTGCGATAACACAAGGGTCATCAACGAAAACATACAGCTCATCGCCATGTTAACCGATAAAATGGTAATTTGTTGTGTCAAACCATATGACCGCATATCTGTTGCAAAATAAAAAATACTGGTTTCAAAAAAGTATTGATAAATAGTAAATAAACACTGAATAACATTAATAGCGATGAAACAATAAATACAGAAAGATTGAATTAGCCACTTCTCTCGTATTTGCAGTCCAACAATATACAGTATGACTCCTGCGCTAATACCAGACCAATACCAAAATATAACATTATTACTTTCTTTTAGATAAAAAAGATTGATGCTTAATATGGCTAGCGCTAAACAAAAACACATTGCAGGAATCGTAATGAAAATCCGATTTTTTCTATAAAATACGGTAAATGCAATGATGGAAATAATTAATGCAATCGCTAACCAGCTAATAATATTTTGTGGCAGCGATTGCCTTAAGCTACCTAAATTATCAATGTAAATTATGCTGGCGAGATTCCAAATAATAAAAATACTAATAAATACAGCACGAGAAAGCATAATCATAAAATTTATACTGCATGTTAATTATAAATAAGTTGCAATTAACCACGCATTACCAGTGTATTTTCCTGGCTCAGCATCTAATCCATAAAGGTGGCTTTCGATTTCAATATTTTTCACTTTATCAATGGTGGTTTCGATAGTTTTACCGCGTAGGTTATTCTCTGCATCGTACAGTGATAACTCAGAGTAAATCGTGTTATTACCTGATTTCAGCGGCACACGCTTTTGTGGATCGTTATCCATAACGTAATCTAAGGCGAATTTCACTCTAACTCCCTGACTTCTATCACATTGATAGGTTGCAGTACGGGTTTGTTTACTATCAAATTCAATGGCATCCAGTGTATTGTGATTGATATTTAAGTTATCAATATTGGATTTACAGTTTGATGGGTAGTTAATCACCGACTGAGTTAAATCCAGTTTTACACTCGCTTTATCCGCTGGAACGAATACATCAGGTGTACCCGGATATTGGAACATTCGGGTATAGCCTGCAATCATTGCCGGAGGAATAACAACTTTTCCATCGATCGGAATATCTTTCACATAAATACGTACTTCAAATGGGAATTGAACGGTGAAGAACCCAGCGTCTAATGGTCCCATTTCCTCAGAAGAGCATCCACGTCCAGAAATATTTTTCCAACCCTGAGTAATTCCATTGTCTGAATACAGAGTGAAATAAGTATTCGCATTAATTTTATAAGCGGTTAACCCTTTAATGTTAAAGCCAGCCTCTGGCATATAAGCAAAAACACGATGAAAGGCATAGTTCCATGCCAGTCCGTTTTGGTAGTTACCCACTAAAAAGTTCACCTTACAATACACAGTACCGTAGGGCTGTGATGAACTTTCATTGATCACAATACCTTCTTTATTTGGCGGAGCGACGGAGTAGTATTTCTCGCCATTGCTACCAACGGTTGGTGTGCTCGCGATGACAGAGTTATTGGAGACAAGATTCATTCTATAGCCACCACCACTGGACGAGTAGCGAGTTAACCCATGAGACACTTGGCTATAGAGAAACAGTGACATCAGCATGGTCATTAATGAAATTAGTGAAGTTTTAGATGTTTTTTTCATTGTCGTTACCTAACTTTAGAGATAATCAATCATCACTGACAGTGCCGCACTAAACGGGCCGACTTCAAGTGTTTCAGGCACTTGATTCGTAACTAATTGTGACTGTAAGGTCAATGTGGCGGTGTCACCACTCACTGAAGGGAAGATGGGCTCCCATTTCAGTAGATTGATAGCGGTATTTCTATTGGCTTGGGAAAAGCGGATCCCTAATCCTTGGATCGTGGTGCTTAATACCGTTTCGTTATTAATCGTGAGGGTCGAACCCTCTTTAGGGGATAAATAAATTCGTAAATTTTTACGCAGATCGCACTGTTTAATTAGGATCCCAAAGTTTTGCTTTTCTTCTGTTATGCGATCTAATGCGACATTTTGAAAATTCACATACAGCTCTTTATCACCATTTTCATTGGTGATCACACAGGATGGACGCACTAATGTGGTTTCCAACGTAATTAAAATATCAGCCAGTGAAAAGCTGCTCATTAGCAGGCAAATCGCCCCTAAAAAACCGGATATTTTCATCTGCATTCTCCTACTGGTAGTCCAGATTGAAAGTGACTAAGGATGAGAAACTCCCTGTTTTGAGCCGTCCGTTAAAGGGCTTTTGTGCATATACCCCAAATTGCAGTGGGTTAATGGAGCCTTTTCCCGATTCCGTGACGGTACTGATATCAATCGGGGTATTAAATTTCAAAGGTTGAGCATTCTTGCCATCAGTTAACGCCAGTAACACATTGGACTCGCCGGTTGTTTTCAAATAGGTGACGCCATTGTGAGTTTCAGTATCTTGAGTATTTAGCGTAATTTTGATGGTCTTATTTAATGCCGCGGTTGAGCAATCGACGATATCCAACTGAAAAGGTTGAACATCAGAACGCCCCAGATTTTCAAGTTCAGAAAAGCGCAGACCTGATAAGTAAACCGTTTTCTTCGTGTCATCGTCGGATAAGCGACAACCGATAGGCACCAGTGTCCCTTCAAAATAGACGGATAGACTATTTGCCAAGCTGCCGTAGCTGGTAAATAACAAGCTACTC
Organism: Providencia sp. JGM181; assembly: GCF_018257375.1. Taxonomy (NCBI): domain Bacteria; kingdom Pseudomonadati; phylum Pseudomonadota; class Gammaproteobacteria; order Enterobacterales; family Morganellaceae; genus Providencia; species Providencia sp. JGM181. Next base: position 3,206 of record NZ_JAERJY010000155.1, read on the forward strand.
ATGCCAACCATAAGTGCGAATGTTTTAGTCATAAATCATCTCCAAACGGCGTGCTGAGCTTTCGGCTGGAAGTAAAAAAGTCATACTTTTATTTGTCTGCGGCTTTGAAAAAACATATTGCTGACCCGCAAATTTCAACGTGAATGGTGCCCACGTTTGGTTATAAGTGCGAGTGACACAATGGGCATAACTTACAGTAAATTGATAAACAGGTTCATTGACATGATTGACCGCTCTCGTCATCGTTACATTAGGCTGGCAAGGCGTTATGAGAAAACGCGCATGAACATAAACAGTGCCTGTTGTTTCCAATAATGAGGGTTGCGATGGCGTTTCTGCCAATACAGGCATGGCGAACATGAGCGATAACCCAAAGTGATACAGTTTCATGTTGATATTCCTGTTTATCCGTTACGTCTATGGTGTGACTGTGCACTGCGATGCTTGGCACTTAAACGCCAGTGATGGCTTTCCACCATAATCATTGATATAGGTGAGATATGGCGTCGCAAATTTCGCTGATTTTAGGTTATGGGTTGATTTCGGTGGCACCATAACAGCATCAAAATCACTTTGCTCAGACTGCTTCTGGCTATTACCAATGCCGATAACGGTCAGATAAAAACTTGTTGGGTTATTTAGCTGATAACCATTGGCTGTTGGGGTTAGTGTTACCTGTTTTGCCCACTCTTTTTTGCTATCCGCCACAATTGCTTCTGGGCGATAAAACAGTTTTACACGGCTTTGTAGGGCGATTTGTAGAACACCTGCTTCCGTTGATTTTGGTGGGATCTCACGCAAGTTATAGTAAAACAGAGACTCTCTATCCTGAGGTAACTTACTGATATCTGGCGCAGTGCTTAAACGAACTAAGCTAGTGGATTTTGGCTCCATACGCTGAATCGGTGGCGTCGCGATAATCGGGCCAGCTTCCAATTTTTTCTCTGACGCATCTTCTAACCATGATTGTGCTAGGTAAGGCAGCTCGGGGTTATCATTGCGAATAGTGATGTTAATAGACTGCTGATCACCATCAAAAATAATACGAGTACGATCCAATGTAACTGCGGCGTAAGTGGCGCCCATTGCACCGATAGAGGTCAATAAGACACTGGTGCGAAGTAAATTAAAAAGATTTGATTTCATTTAAATTGTTTCCTAATGACAAATTAATACAGGGTAGCTTTCTGCACTGTTTTTAAACTCAGTGACTTGCGTACTGCATTGCAATTTATTTCCCCAGTAAAGGTTAAGCAGGTCATTTGGCATCACACCGACAATCCATGTGATCCCTTGCTCACCCACAATGCCGAGCTCAATGTTATTTTTATTACGCACACTGGCGCCAAAGGGTGGATAAGTGCCGTCTGCCAGTTTTAAACGGGCAAAGGTTTTTTCCCCTTGGATAACATTAAGGCTGCGATAACCGATGGCTCCACGGGTTAATGTGGCTTCGGTAACACTCTCTAACGCTTCGATATTGTTCGGTAATTTACTGGTATTAATTGATGCTGTTGTTTTGCGATAGCTACTCACGTTAGGGAGCACGGTTAATCCAAAGCGGTTAGTTTTATAAACACCGCCGTTTAATGGCACGTTGCTCGCTCCCGGTGTTTCAACGACTAAGCGCGTTCCACCATAAGCTGCCTGATGCAGCGCAATTCCCTCTTTGACCAATGTGATCCCTCCGTTAATTGAACCACCAACGGTGTGGTACTCGTTGGGAACATAACTGGCATTGGCCGATAGTGATGCCGTTGGGAAGTTCTGGCTCAAATAACCACTGAAACTGGTTTGTGAGTCTTGATACTGTCCCGTTTGGTAACCTACGTTCAGGTTATAACTACGCTGATCGTTGTAGCCGCTATAGCCCACGTTATGGGTTGAAGAACGGCGCCCATTTTGGTCACGTGTATAACCCTCAGAGAAACTCATGCTGCTGCCCATTGTGAGGGGAACAGTGACATACAACGTAATGGCATCATCCTGATATCCCGCTCTTTTGGAGCGTGTCGCAGAAGCAGTTAAGCTGATATTTTTTAACCCTAAATAGGCAATATTGAAGGCGGTGTTGATATAGGCCCCAAATTGCTCTTCCGTTTGGCTATTCCAATACGTGTTGTATTGGTAGTTTCCACCCAGAGAGAATGCATCAAAATATTTATTAATATTGACCTGATAGCTCTCTTTGTGTGCTTGGGTTTCAATCCCTGTACGGCGTTCGTCCAACGTTTGTTGCAATGAACGATAGGTTTCATCCGAGAATCGATAGCCTGCGAAGGTAATATCGGTTCTCGCCTCATCAAACGATTTTGAGTAACTTAAACGGTAACTGCGACCTGTTAAGGTATTGCTGAGTAACTTTGCATGGGACTGCGTTATATCAAATGACAAGCTCCCGAAGGTAAATAAGTCACGCCCAAAACCAGCTGAAAATGCTTGGTAGTTTTTGGATAAAATCGAACCACCATAAATAGACCAAATATTATTAAGTCCATAAGAGAGTTCACCCGATGCGGTCATATCCCCTTCAAGGTGACGCCCATCGTAACGAGGTTTACCAACGGCAAACTTATAGCGAACTTGTCCAGGACGCGTTAAATAAGGCAGCGCCGCTGTAGTAATGCTGAACTTTTGTTCTTCGCCATTTTCTTCACGCACCGTGACATCTAAGGTTCCACGGATTGAGCTATCCAACGTTTGGATCTGGAATGGGCCTGCGGGAACCGTCGTCTCCAAAACAATTCGGTCATGGCTTTTGACGATGACCGTGGCGTTAGTCTGAGCTATCCCGATGATCTCCGGGGCATATCCCGTCAGTTTCGGCGGTAGCATATTTTCATCGGTCTCTAATGACAGACCCGTGAACTGCCAAGAATCAAAAATAGCCGAGTAGAAATAGTTTTCCCCCAACGTTAGAACCGAGGCGATATTCGCTAATGAGCGATAAGCATATAAACGGCTAAATATGGCATCGCTATATTCATTGTTATAGTTACCCGATGATTTACGGTAGTTCGCTTGGTAATCCCCACGTAAACGCCACGCACCGAGGTTTAACCCTGTGGTTCCGTTTGCGGATAAATAGGACTCTTTAGTTCCGCTATTTCGGTTGGTAAAGGAACCCGTTAAGGTGTAGTCGAGTAAAAAGCCGTTAATACCGTCTTCCCAGCGAGAAGGTGGCACCCAGCTAGGGTCGGTATATTCCAAATAACTTTGCGGGATCAAGATCGTCAGTGTTAACGTGGATAAATCCACGCTCATGGTACTGCCTTCAAGCGCAGACAAATCGATACACTGATCGTTATCGCGGTATTTAATTAGGCGAACCGCTTCTGGTTTTAAGCCTAGCTGATCTGTAATGGTTGCCGGAACACAGACAACGCTAAATAATGAATCTTCAGCAGAAGTTGGCGCACCCACAGTAATATCGCGGGCATTACCCAAACGTTCATTATTGACTTTAATCGTTAGATGATAATTTCCAGGCATAACAAATCCGGCCTGAGAAAACTGGCTAAAGTCAATATTCTGAGTATCTTTGGTATCAAGCATATCTGTATTAAATTCAACAGAAAAAGCAACAGTAGGAATACTGGATAAGCAAGATATAATAATTAACTGGTGAAAAATATTAAATTTAGCCATAGTGTTCTTATCATATAAATTAATTTAAAATATTTATTAGTCGTAACTTACATTGAATTTAATCGTGGCAAAGTAATTTCCGGGTTCAATCTCATTATTAATAGTGTCAATTTCTGTTTCATATTTCAAAAAACTGACTTTTGTTTTTCTATCAAAGTAAATAGCGCTATTTGAAATAGAATACGATTTATTCGGAGTGACTAAATTGTTATTGGTGTCATAAATATAGACAACGACACCATCCGTAGGACCTGACAGTTTGATTGCATTGTTGTAGATGTCACTATTGGCAAAGAATTTAATTTTTATGCCTTTACTATTATCTTTGTCATATTCACTGATGCAGTTGTTTAATTTAATGTTAAATGTTTTTCTATTATTATTTTTTGCTTCTTCTGTATTGATGTCACTTTTAGAAACAAGGTCATAATTAATATATTGATATTGGCTGTCTGTTTCTATTGAGCAGGGCGCAGCAACAATATATCCGCGCATAACAGTTTCACCACGAATTCCGCCATCAACTGTATATTCTGCATTAGAAATAAAAGGAGCTAATAATAGTGTTGACCATAAGAAAGATAAATTTCGCATAATGAACCTTTTTATTGGGAGGGTTTCCCCTCCCATAAAAATTATTCGTAAGTGATTTTGAAGTCAGCGATAGAGTTGAATTCACCTTCAGTTACTGGAGTAGCAGCATCAACACGTTTTGCTAATGCAGTAAATTCCAGAACGTTTTCACCTTGTCTGTTACGAATTTGGTTCAGTACAGATTTAGCTTCATCAAATTTAAAATCTTTAATTTGAATACCAACGTTATTAGCGGTACCAGTCACGCCTAAGAACTCTTTATTAGTACCAACGTAGTTTTTACCACCGAAAGTGATTTTGATATCTTTAACTGCAACCCATTTACCTTCAGTATCCTTACTGAATTCGTCGAAGTTACATTCTTTTAATTTAATAGAGATATCTTTCTCTGCTGCATTACCTGCTTCTAAAGAAGCACGTGACAGTTGACCAAATGGAACTTCTTGTTTGGTGCTTTCAGATTCGATATTACATGGGGAGTTAACAACTTGACCGCTAAAATGTAATTCACCCGTGTTGCCGCTAGCTAAAACAGATGCAGACAGAGTAGAAGCTGCAAATAAAACAGCAACAGATAATTTATTTAATTTCATGTGATAGATCCTTAAAGATAAGTAATTTTTAGTCCCTAAAGTGAATGCAAATTGCCTAGTGCATCCATGCATCGGCTTTTTGTGTAAGTCATTTCGACGAAAACAAGTTTATCCATCAGGAGAGTTTTTTGAAATAAAGTATTGGTATTTTAATAAAGTCT
>NZ_JAERJY010000156.1:0-8128 GCF_018257375.1 Providencia sp. JGM181
GACTATTATTCTCAGTTATTTTTTTTCAATATTGCGGCAGCGATCGCAACTTGCCCCAATGCAAGTCCACCATCTCCCATCGGTAATTGACGAGCATGTAATACCTCAAGAGGCTGTAGATTCTCTATTAGAAAATGACGTAATAATTGGTTATGCAGAACGCCACCAGATAGCGCCACTTGTTGAATGCCATACCGCTTCGCTTGTTGCAGCGCTAAATCTGCAAATCCTTGTGCTAAAGCTTGGTGAAAAGCATGGGCAAGTTCGGCTCTCGGCGCATCATAAGCCAACCATTCATGCCAAAAGGTGGTTAAATCCAATTGATTATCCACCACTGGCATTGTGACAGGATGCTGCTGGACTGAACTTTGCAATGCTAGCGCTTCTAACTGACAGGCCCCCTCGCCTTCCCAACTGGTTTGCTCAGGGCAAATCCCTAATGCCGCTGCAACAGCATCAAATAATCGTCCTGCCGATGAAGCGGTTGGGCAGTTAAGCTTTCTAGCAATCGCTTTTTGTAATAGTGGATAAGCAAAAGGAGCAAGTACCGAAGCAATGTGCTTCGTTTGCCAATCAGGCACAAATTTTTCTAGATGAGCCAATAAGTTACGCCATGGTTGGCGAGATGCTAAATCCCCTCCCGGCATAGCAACTGGTGGTAATCCACCAAGGTGTTGGCTAGAGGCATAATCCACGAGTAAGCACTCACCGCCCCACAGCCGGTTATCATCACCGAAACCGAGACCATCCAGCGCCAAACCAATTACTTTTTCATTACCTAACGGAATGCCATATTCCGCCATCACCGCCGCAATATGAGCATGATGATGCTGAACGTGCATCATCGGGATATTCAGCTGGTCACTTAAGGTATTACCGTAACGATGACTAACATAATTGGGGTGCATATCCCCCACTAGGTATTCAGGTTTAAATCGATAAATCGACTCAAATAGTGCAATAGATTGCTGATATTGTTGATAAATATCGATGTCGTCCAAATCACCTAAATGCTGGCTCATCACCGCACTTTTATCTCTAAGCAAACAAAAGGTATTTTTTAAATCCGCACCTAGCGCCAAAATAGACGGTGAGTTTTCAAAGCCCGCTGGAAGGTCAATAGCATCCGGTACATAACCTCGGGCTCGGCGTAACATTTCCGCTTTTCCGGCATGGTAACGTACTAAAGAGTCATCCGCCCGTTGCACAATATCGCGATTATGTATCAGCCAAATGTCTGCAATATTTGCTAAATCCGTGAAAGCCGCTTGCTCCGTGAGTACCGGAGGTTTACCCGATGCATTTCCTGAGGTCATCACTAATGGCCTATTCACCTGCGCCATCAGCAAATGTTGCAGTGGGTTGGAAGGTAGCATTACCCCCACTTCCCGCAAATGTGGTGCGATATTTTCGCTTAATACGCTATTTTCCCATCCGTGAATAAGGACAATCGGTGCCGCCGCACTTTCAAGTAACGCACGTAAACCTTCAGTGACATCAACCCCTTGGTCTTTTAGCCAGTTGAGGGATGGGATCATTACCGCCAGAGGTTTGCTGGGACGGTGTTTACGTTGACGCAATTGTTCAACTGCATGGAAATTAGTGGCATCACACGCAAGGTGAAAACCGCCAAGCCCTTTAATCGCTGCAATTTTGCCATTCAATAAGTCCGTCGCCGTTTGTTCTAAGGCTTGATGGTGAACCGCTAGAACCTTGCCATTCTTATCACACAGCTGGATTTCAGGACCACAGGTCGCACAAGCATTTGGCTGAGCATGAAAACGTCTATCTGCCGGATTTTCATATTCTTGCTGACATTCAGGGCATAACGGAAATGCCGCCATTGAGGTATTCGGTCGGTCATAGGGCATTTGACGAATAATAGTAAAACGAGGACCGCAATGGGTGCAGTTTGCAAACGGGTAATGATAGCGACGATTCGCAGGGTCAAATAGCTCGTCACGGCAGGCTTTGCAGGTTGCAGCATCGGGGATAACCTGAGTATCCATTCGTCCTGCACCACTATGACGAATCGTGAATTTTTCTGGCAACTCATCCCATTGAAAAGGTTGGGATTGAATAGATTCAATATGTGCAAGCGGCGGGCAGTGTTGATATAAAAGCTGAGTAAATAAAGGGATATCCGCAGTCTCTAGCAGGCGTACCAGTACACCTTCGCCATCATTACAGACGTCACCATTCAAGGCACATTGATGGGCAAGTTGCCAGACATAAGGTCGGAATCCAACCCCTTGAACCTTTCCTTTGATACGTAACTGTATGCCGTTTTTCACTCTAATGCCCTCTGGTGACTGAGATGCTATTCTCGCGCTTCTACGTATAAATAACCTGAGTTCAGATCAAAAAATGGCAGGGTTTCAGTCTCGATGTATTGACCAAAACCCTGCCATTGTCTTTTATGCTTGAATACTAAGGGAGCTCAACTGATAACAGGAAAATACCTGAATATTCATCCGGAACGAGATCTTTGGTTTTTCTTAATGTGCTGGAAACATCAAAAGTTTGTTTCACAAACGAATCTACCGAAAGTACGGTTGATGGTGCGCCATTGACTTTAATTTCAGACTCTAGCCCATCCGCCATAAAAATGAAGTTATCATTATCTAATCCTGCGACAGCAGAAATTTTAACATCCGTTGGATTTGTGCAGCTGATCGTAAAGTTTTCCCTTACGGTATGACCATTCATCGAGCTATTGGATAATGTGCCATGGTCGATATAATCTGGTCCTTCAATATCACAGTTAGTAATAGCAGGGTCTAACGGTGAACAGAGAATTATTGGGTTATCTGCAGTTTGCTCACGCTGCATTTTTTGTCGATACAAAATACCTAAATTGAAGCAGTATCCAACTCCAGGTCTTCTCGGATAAAACTGCCAACGTCCCGGAATTTGCCTATTTAAAACATTATCTTTTTCTAATGCTCTAGCCACTTCACTGAACGTAACGGGCCTTTCGTCCCATGAACTTCGCTCTCTTAATCTCACTGAGTGAGTATCAAAGTTAACAATGTGTGAGTTACCCGCACCATACCCACCATCTGCATAGGTTCCCCAAGATCCTAACTCTATATCACAAGGACAACTGCCTGTCGTTTGCACAGCCATCGGGCGATTATCGTGTTGTAAGTCCCCGCGTAAAATATATCGTGTGTCCATCCATGCGCCATGGTCAGTAACAAGCTCACCTTGCGCTGCAAATTCAGCTCGCGCAAATTGAAAAGACGATATCGCTAACAAACAGATAAGAATAAGTTTTTTCATAATATCCTTAACAACCGAGTTATTCGTAATAGATATTAAAAGTGGTGGTAGCGCTAAAATCCCCGAGTTTAATACTTTTATTTTTGATTGCGTCTTCTTCCCCCAAAATGGAAGCTTTAAGCGGGATCACGCTTGGGAATTTACTGCCGTTCATTCCAACAATAGGGTATTGGCTATTAATATCCACATTGCCATTATCGCTACTCAACACGATGGCATAGCCCAGATCACCGGGGTCACCATCAATTCGCAGCGAACCTTTAATTTTCGGGTTACTGATTCCCGTAAATGACATCGAAAATGAAAAATCAGGTAAAAACTCGCACTCAGAGAGTGTAATTTCAAAGACTTCAGAGATATCTCTTTGACGATAAAGGTCTTTATCATTGACCTCATGAAATGGCACCACAAGCTCCTCGCCGCCATTGACGATACAAGGAATGGCGTGTCTCAATACTCCAGAAAAATTCACTTCATCCGCGAACGCATTCCCAGAGAAATAAAGTAATAGAGTAAAGAAGATTATCTTCATGGATAAGCAACCGTTAGTGTCGCGCTAGCGGTAAACTCGCCCGGCTCGACACGAGCAGAACTTGAGCTACTTTTTACTAATGCCGCCTTCAGATCAGGTTTTTTATAGTCAGATTCATAGGTGTATACAAACGTATCGTTCACTCTCAATGTGTCTGAATCATAATAAATTTGCAGTGCAATATCTCTTTGTTCATTAATTGCTAATAAATCATTATCAAAGTAAGAACGTTTGCCTTCAAAACTGAAAACCACATCCATTCCAGATGAAATATTGTCGCATTCCCATTCAAAATCGATATCTTCTATATATTTTGTACCATCTTTGGTCGGCACTAACGAAACCACCAAGTCATCACCAAAATCCACCTCAATCGGGCGATTATTATTGATGACACATGGCGTTCCCTCTATCAAATTCCCTCTAAAGCTCACTTTGACAGCCTGTGCCACACTTGTGTATGCCAGAAATAAAACGAATGATAACAAGAGCTTTTTCATAAGATAATACCTTAATGATATCCTACAGTTAGTGTTGCAGCAGTAGAAAACTCACCTCCAACAGGTCTTATCCCATTAGCCAGTGCCAGTTCTGCAGTTAAAGAAGGTAAAGATTGGATATTATCAATCTCATATTGAGAACCGATATCCATAGGCTTGTTATCAATATACAGTTTGATATTCAAACCCGGTGTATCCGCGACTTTCAGGCTGTTTGAGGTTTCCCCTTTAACGCCTTCAAAAGCAATATACAGCTCATCAAATCGCGAATCACAACTTAAACTATAAGGAATTTCCTCTGTGTATTTACCTGACTCAATTTGCCCAATAACGATGTCATCGCCAAAATCCACATAGATATCTTCGTTATCATTCAATACACATCCGCCAGATAAAACATTCACTCTGACTGTCACAAACTTCCCATCCGCAAATGCAGTCACAGATAAAAAAAACAGTAAACTAAGACAAAACAGGTTCTTAAATTTAAACATTCGATTTATCCATTTCTCTCATTTGCTTATGGGATTAGTTAGCCGCTTGAGCGTGACACTCTGTTGCAGAACAGACAAACGGAACATCAACCTGACCGCCGTAGTCATTGATGTAATTAATCACTGGCGATGAACCTAATTGATCTGCGGTAATTGACAGTTTTTGCTCAGCAAATGGCGCAACGTCTACAGCAACAAAACTTTTTGCTTTCTCTGCGTTGGCACTTTTTCTAATGTTGTTTAATACCACATAGTAAGCCGTTGGGTTTTTGGCATAAATAGCACCGCCTTTTTTGACTAGCACTAATTTATTCTGCCACGGCGCATTTTTCATTTGCGTGGAATCAACCGCTAAAGAAGCTGGACGATAGAACAACTTCACACGTGTTTGTAATGCAATTTGCAGTACGTTAGATTTTTTACTTGTAGGTGGAATTTCTCTTAAATTAAAGAAAAACAGGCTTTCTCTATCTTGAGGTAATTTCACTATGTCTGGTAAAGCTTCAATACGCAATTGGCTTGTTTGCCCCGCATTAATTCTTTGGATTGGTGGTAAAATCGTAAAATAAGAGGTTAGCTTTTCGCCTTTTTCATCTTGAAACCAGCCTTGCGCCAAATAAGGCAGTTGGTTATTTTTATTACTTACCGTTAATGAGACTGAATTGCTATCGCCATTATAAATAATACGCGTTCTGTCCATTGAAATTGCAGAATAAGCATTCGCAGTCACGAAGCAGCTAAGTAATAATACGGATAATTTTTTCATCATAAACATTAGCCTTCTTTTAAGATTATTATTAATTACATGGTAAGAGCAGTTTGTCGTAAATATTATGCTCTTCGATATTTTGTGGGAATGTAATCGTACATTCAGAACCTTGCCATAATACTTTCATTGCCTCACCCGGTCTTATTCCACCGATGTAAGCTTCACCTTGGTCACCCACAATACCTGTTGTCTTGCCAGCATTATTTTTAATATCCGCAGCAAATGGTGGGTAACTTCCATCTTGTAATCTCAACGTCACCATCATTTTGATCCCAGAAATAACATCAAAACTACGATAACCTATTGCCCCTTCAGTGAGTGTGGTTCGTGTTACGGAATCCGCAACCTCAACATTCTTAGGTAATTTATTAATATCAACAACGACGTCTGTCTTATAGTAGCTATTAATATCTGGTACAACGACTTTTCCAGAACCACTAGAGCGTAAATGTGTGCCGTTATATTTTACAGGGACATCTTTAACGCCATTTGTATCAACAAAAACTCGTGTTCCACCTGTTGATGTGACTGGATGCATTCCTATTCCGTACCCCGTCAATGTCATGCCGCCTTGGACATTCGCAGATAATGACATTGAGTTATTACTTATATAGTTATAGCTGGTATTAAAGTCATTCATATTGCCTTTATGGCTATAATAGCTACTAAATATTCCGCTATGTCGATTATTACCGATAGAAAGTGAAAGGTTATCTTTATTTTCAAGACGCTCATTCACTGTCACTTTATTCGTATTATCGTTCTTACCATTATACGTTGAATAATTGACATAAGTTCCTGATGCTAATGGAACTGAAAGGCTGACATAAACTCCGTTATCTTGATAACCTTGCATTTTGCTATTAAACATGTTGATAGACAGACCGATATTATGAAACTTGCTGGTATCAAAATATTTCGAAAAGGTCATGTTATAGCGATAACTATTTGGGCGATTCCAATAGGTTTGGTGCGTGTAGTTTAAATTTATGGATGAACGCCAATCAGTAAAGTTTTTACTTAGTGATGCAGAATAAGAGCCTTTATTGTATCCTGCATACATAATATCTTTTTGGTCATTATAAGTAAGGAAGTCACTCATCGTCATAAATTCACGATCCATAAAACGGTATGCGGACAATTGAATTTGACTATTGCTTCCTTCGAAGCTTTTATAATAATCGACTTTAAATGCTTTGCCTTTTAAGGTCGGTCCATCTGTCAATGCTGCTATTGAATGATTAAATGAAAATGAGATTGCACCAAATTGAAACAAATCACGTCCAACACCAGCAGCAAAAGAGTTAAATCGACTACTATTTAGTGCGCCACCAAAAACTGACCAACCATTGCTAACGCCCCATGAAACCTCGCTTTGTGCGAATGCATCCCCCATAACATGGCGATCCATATCCGTTGGTCTACCTGCGCTCACTTTATAACGCACAGAACCTGGACGAGATAAAAAAGGAATGTTTCCAGCTTCTACTTCAAATTCTGAAACACGCCCATCACTTTCTTCAACTCTGACTTGTAACGTCCCTGAAATACCGCTATTTAAATTTTGGATTCTAAATGGGCCCGCAGGAACTAAGCTTTCATAAATAACGCGTCCATCTTGGCTAATTTTGACTACCGCGTTCGTTTCTGCAAAACCCGTCACCTCTGGTGCATATGAACGTAAGCTCGGCGGTAACATATTGTCATCAGAACGTAATGAAATCCCAATAAACTTGAAGCTATCAAACAAATCTGTTTGCAGAAAATCTTCACCTAGAGTTAATTTCGATTTTAAGCTGCGAATAGCTCGATAAGCATAAATATTCGTCCATTTAATATCGTGAGTATCATCAACTCGACTATTTTGTGCATGGTTATATGAACCTTGCCAAAAACCCCGTAAACGCCAGCTATCAAAATTAGCGCCGACCGCCCCTAATCCTGAAAAGAAAAAAGTATTGTTCGATTTGTTATCACCTAAACTACGGTTATATTGTGAGGTCAGATTATAGTCAAAAATAATACCTTTAATGCCATCTTCCCAACGAGATGCTGATTCCCAGTCGTTGGCTGAATATTCCTGGTAGCTTTTAGGAATATTAATAATTAATGTTCCGGTCGATAAATTAGGTGTTACTGACATTCCTTCTAAGCTAGCAATATCTAAACACTCTAAGCCATCAATAGTATTCCACTGTAATACACTTTCAGCTTCCGAATTTAAGTCAAATTTCTCGACAATTTCATCTGTTAAACACGCTTGTGATTTTTCTTCATAACTCACAACGGTTATTTTCTGCTCAGGTATATACGCGTTATTTATACTTAGTTTAAAGGGGTAAATGCCAGGAACAATATAAAGATCTTGTGAAAAAACTGCCAAATTAATATTTTCTCTATCTTCTGCGTTCAATATATTAATATTGAAGTCCACAGCCTCTTCAGAGAGAGCAATTAATGGATTCAGCAGCAATAAAGATACCGTGATGAGTTTTTTCATGACTTTATTTTTTATTAACATTTAAAAACACAGAACACATAATTTTAT
>NZ_JAERJY010000157.1:0-7959 GCF_018257375.1 Providencia sp. JGM181
CCTATCTTAATCCCTATTTCACCCCCGAAGTATCATCCTCTGATGCGGCGGTTTGGGTGTTTTTTAAACTTTTATTTTTGCATTATCGGCATTTGAACTACACTAAAAATAAGAGCACAGAAGCAGTATTGGATGGTGGTCAGTGTTATTAAGGGGGTGGACTATGAAACGTTTATCTTTATTAACTACTGTAGTGGCAATCTTCATTTCGAGTTGTTCTTTTGCAAGTAATATCAACCCATCTTCAGGAGGTACAGTTTCATTTGGTGGTTATATCTATGAGCCTCAGTGTGAAGTCAATATCGTGAATCAAACCCATGCAAATGTGGATTGTTATCGTAATGGTAAAACAGTCACTGCATCAGGTTCATTGAAAAATGGTAAAAAAATCGAATCCGAGTATGTCAAAGTTGAATATGACAAACACAGTAAATTACCTATGTTAAACGTGACTTATGAATAAGTTAATTGAAGATCTAATAAGCATAATATTTCGGGGAGCTGCCATTTACTCTTAAGTTTAAACTCCCCGAACTTTATTTCTATATTAATCCGCTTTTGTTATCACATAGCCAGTCAGCTATTTTTCTGTTCTTCTATGCACCTTTCCGCCATGATGCTTTCCATAATCTTTTTTTCATACGAATGTCATCGAATATACATTTCTATGAAAAAAAGCCTGACACAAGTGACAGGCTTTCGGTTATCAATATTTTATGACTGCTATTACTTAGCGGTTAAATCAACTTGGTAAATAGCAAAACCGATATCGTCAGTACCCACTTTTTTCATTGGATATTGAGCATGTTGCTGAATAAACTCGGCAGCCTTTTCACTTGGTGAAGTTTCAAAACGTACATCGAGTTTTTTATCGGTTTTAATTGGCGTGAAGGACCAGTTATTATCCGCCTTCGAAACCACTTCGCCTTTTTCTTTAGACACTTTAGCGATATAAGCCGCTAAAATTGCACGGTTTTCATCTGGTGAAGCAAATGCAATATGCGCATCACCAGTACCTGCAAATTTACCGCCGTAACCACGATAGTTATTAGTCGCGATTAAGAATGCCGCTTTAGGATCGATTGGTTTGCCTTGGTAAGTCACATTTTTGATACGATTTGCATCTTTATTCACCACTTGGCAATCGGTGTCATATTTAGCTGGCTGAGTCAGGTCAATTTGGTAATTCACACCACTAATGGTGTCAAAGTTATAGGTTCTGAAACCATCCCAGTTGATCAGGCTTTGTGGCTTAGTTGATTGTGCATCAATTTGGTTGAACATGCCCGCAGAGCACTCTAACCATTCAACCACATCCGCACCTGTTGCTTTTACTACCACTAAGGTATTTGGATAGAGATATAAGTCCGCCGCATTACGGAAAGTTAAATCCCCTTTCTCCACTTCAACAAACTCAGAAGGCGCATTTTTACGTCCACCGGCTTTGAATGGTGCCGCTGCGGCCAATACTGGTAAATCAGCTAAATCTGGGTCGCCTTGGATAAAGTTACGGGTGTAATCCATCTGAGCATCATTCACAATCTGAACCGTTGGATCGCTTTGAACTAATGCCAAATAGCTGTACATGTTTTCAGAGGCTTTACCAATCAGTTTACCCACGAAATCACGGGTACCTTGATGCTGCTCTTGGATGATTTTCACGAGTGATTCATCGCGCTCAACCAGTGCTTTCTTATTGGCTTTATCATAAACAGGGCGGGCATGGGCTTGAGCTTCAACCACTTTCCAATCGCCGCTGTCATTGTTAACCACCAAATCAACCACGCCTAAATGATCACCCCACTGTCCTGGCATAACTGCTGGAATGCCGTTGACTGTGCCTTTGGCAACATCGACGCCTTTAATATCAGCAAATTCTTTACTTGGGAACACACCGTGAGAGTGACCAAACATAATGGCGTTGATACCCGGGACTTCACTGAGATAGTACACAGAGTTTTCTGCCATCGCTTTGTATGGCTCTTGTGAGAATCCTGAGTGAGGAATTGCCACAATCAGGTCAGCGCCCTCTTTCTTCATTTGCGGCACAAACTTTTTAGCGGTTTCAGTGATGTCATTCACCTTCACTTTGCCTTCTAAGTTTGGTTTATCCCAAATCATGATTTGTGGCGGAACAAAGCCGATATAACCGACTTTAATGGTATGTGTTTTACCATCACGGTCTTTTACCGGAGTATCAACAATAATGTACGGTTTGAAGTAGTTTTCACCGGTTTTAGCATCAACGATATTGGCGTTGACGTAAGGGAATTTCGCGCCTGCAATGGCTTGTTTCAGGTAATCTAAACCAAAGTTGAATTCGTGGTTACCAAAGTTACCGACGGTGTAGCCCATGGTGTTCATTAAGCTATGAGCAGGGTGAGATTCTCCCTCTTTTAAGCCTTTGTTCGCCATATAGTCAGCCAGTGGGCTGCCTTGGATTAAGTCCCCGTTATCTACGAGGATAGCGTTGGTGGCTTCATTTTTCGCGGCTTTGATTAATGTCGCAGTACGTACTAGGCCAAATTGTTCAGTAGATTTGTCTTTGTAGTAGTCGAAGTCAATGAGGTTGCTGTGTACATCGGATGTTTCCATGACACGCAAGTCAACCGTGGCAGCGTTGGCATTAAATGCCACCAGCAGTGCCAACGATGAAAGTTTTAGAGCCTTTTTCACGTTAAATCCCCTTTGTTGCCTTTTGAGAGAATGCCTCTCATAAAGTCCAGATTCATTTCATGGTTATTGGTCAAGAACCCAACCATACCCGAAATTGAGCCTGTCACTGTGTGTTGGATATCAAGTTTTAATGATAATGCCTGCAAACAGTAACCATTTTTTGTGACTAAATCACGGTTTTAGTCCATTTATGAATCCCGACTTTTATATAGCTCACAAAAATAGATTTATCCGATAAAAATCACCGCTATTATTTGAGTTATCGATAAAACCCGCTATTCCCCGAATAACTCACCAACACTCACTTTATAAGTAGACAAATCCACCAGCTCATTTTCACTTTTGCCCTTCTTTTGCTTTTGCCTTGCTTTTATCTTTTGCCTTTTTTAACTCTAGAACATGCTCTAAATAATTCGCGTTGTGGCAAGGCGGCAAGGGAGGCTAAGCCCTAGGAGCATACATAAGTATGTGACTAGGGCTAGAGAGAGCAGCTAACAACGTCATGGGGCAAATTAGGAAGAGCATAGCCAGGCCGCCCCCCGCACCCCACTCGAATCCCCATGCTCCGCCTTCCTGATTGGCGTATCAAACTCCCTACCAAACACCCATTGACGAATTTTTTCTGGCAAATTTTCATAGAGCTCATCGACGTTGCTCATTCCGCCCCCTAACACTATGACGTCTGGGTCTAGCATGTTGACGGCTTGTGCTAACGCTTTTGCTAGACGATTTTGGTAATGTTCAAAGGCTTTTATCGCGTGTTTATTGCCGTTTCGCGCCAATTGAATAATTTCGGTGCCTGTTTTGGATTCTCCGGCCAGTTTTTTGTAATCCGCCATAAATCCCGTACCGGAGACAAATTGCTCTGTACAGCCACTCAGCCCGCAATAACATTTTTCGTCAGCCAGAAATAGTCGGTCTTGGTCATCTTGCCATGGCAAAGGGTTGTGTCCCCATTCGCCTGCGACGCCATTTCCACCAGAATGAACTTGCCCATTAATGGCGATTCCAGCCCCACAACCCGTTCCAATGATCACGGCAAACACCACTTTAGCGCCTGCCCCTGCGCCATCAACGGCTTCTGAAACAGCAAGACAATTGGCATCATTGGCCATTTTCACTGGACGACCTAAACATTGAGCAAGGTCTTTATCGAATGGTTGTCCGTTTAACCACGTGGAATTGGCATTTTTCACTTTTCCCGTCACTGGAGAAAGTGTTCCAGGGATCCCTAAACCCACACTTCCAACTTGACCCGTTGCCGCTTCCGCCTCATCAACTAAATGCTTAATTGCATCGAGAGTGCCTTGATAATCACCTCGTGGCGTTGGCATACGCTGACGAAATAGAATATTGCCACCATCATCCAGCGCGACCACTTCAATTTTTGTACCGCCTAAATCAATCCCTATTCTCATAATGGCACTCACTTATTATCTATTTTTCATTTAATTGCCTGCTTACATTATTAGACGACCTTTATAGAAAGTAAAACACCGCAAAATGGCGGGCATTTTTTTTCGCTTAATAACGGACAATTCGCTATCATGTCCGCCTTGCTAAACATGTTTTTAATGACAAAGGTAGGTTTTTCATGTGGTTCAAGAATATATTGGTCTATCGCCTGAATCGGGATTTGGCACTCTCCGCGGATGATCTGGAAAGACAACTTGCGCCGCTAGCTTATACCCCTTGTGGAAGCCAAGACATGATGAAAACGGGCTGGGTGCCGCCAATGCGTGGCGCAGATGCACTCACCCATGCTGCAAATAACCAAATTCTTATTTGTGCCAAGAAAGAAGATAAAATGCTGCCATCCCCCGTGATCAAGCAAGCATTACAAGAGAAAATTGAAAAATTAGAAGCGGACCAAGGTCGCCAACTGAAAAAAACTGAAAAAGCCTCGCTAAAAGATGAAGTGGTTCATGATTTACTTCCGCGTGCATTCAGTAAATTCAGCAAAACCTACATTTGGATTGATACCGTTAATCAGCTAATTATTGTTGATGCCGCTAGTGCTAAGCGTGCCGAAGATAATTTAGCGTTATTACGTAAAAGCTTAGGCTCGCTTCCTGTTGTTCCCCTGACCTTTAAAGACCCAATTGAGTTAACCCTGACTGAATGGGTGCGTTCTGGTGCATTACCTCAAGGTTTTGCCGCTATGGATGAAGCGGAATTAAAAGCGATTTTAGAAGAAGGCGGGATCATCCGTTGTAAGAAACAAAACCTAATTTCTGACGAAATTGCCACCCATATTGAAGCTGGCAAATTAGTCACTAAATTATCGTTAGATTGGGAAGAGCGCGTTCAGTTTATGCTGTCAGATGATGGCTCCCTGAAGAAACTGAAATTCAGTGAAAAACTAAAAGAACAAAATGACGATATTCCTAAAGAAGATTTCGCTCAGAAATTTGATGCTGATTATATTCTGATGACAGGCGAACTCAGTGCCTTAATCGCTCGCCTAATTGATGTTCTGGGCGGTGAAGCCGAACATTAATATTATTTAGCTTTTTATCCTAACTTCACGATGGCAACGGGCATTTACGCAAGTTGCCATTTTCTTTTTAGACCCCGCTTGCATAGCCACAATTAAGTCATTGACTGCCTCCTCGATCTCTGGTTGATTAAATTACATCCATGTAACAAATCAGTAGCAATTTTGATTATTCAATAATAACAACTCAAGCAGCTTCCTCGTGAAGCTTTGGTCAATATTCGAGCGAAGGAATGGTTATGATAGAGTTCATCGAGCCAGAAGTGGATGAAAATTCCGTTGTCTCCTTGCAGAAGGTAACAGCTGAAAACTTTTCGGAAATCTGTTTACTGAGCCATACACTCAGTGAAGCACAGCGTAGCATGGTGGCAGATAATGCCTATTCCATGGTTGAGGCGCAATTCTCTGACTGTGCTTGGTATCGAGGCATTTATGCGGATGATATCCCTGTAGGATTCATTATGCTGCATTCTGGGCTAGATGATGATGAGCTTGAATACGATGGCATTATGCTATGGCGATTTATGATAGCCGAGCCTTACCAAAAATTAGGATTTGGTCGTGAAGCATTAATTCAGGTGATCCGTTACTTGAAAAAGAAAGGTTACCCACGGCTGTATAATAGTTGTGGTGAAGGAGAAGAGAGCCCATTTGAGTTTTACCAAAAACTTGGCTTTATTCCGACTGGCGGTTATATCGATGACGAGTGTGAATTAGTGCTGGATCTTGCTAGCTGGCAGGACATTGAAGAATAAATACTGAAAAAGGCGGGGTTTCCCCGCCTTTTTCAGGCTTCTATTTCTGAATTAAATAGCGGATAGTTGGACCATCCTGTTGAATATCCAACACTTTATAACCATAGTTTTTGGCATCTAAAGGGATATTATTGATAGATTGCGGGCAATCACTCACCACCTCTAATATCTCTCCAGGTTTTAACGATGGCATCGCTTCTAACGTCGCAACCGCAGGGTATGGGCAAGGTTCGCCCACCATATCTAATCGATAATCCGGTACTATTTCTTTATGGCTCATGCGGCCTCCATGAAAGTATTCGCCAGTTTTTGGGCACGTTTACGGAAGAAATATTTTTCCCATACCAGCATCAAAATAAATGCAATGGCTAATAAAGCGTATGTGACGAGCAAGCCGCCTTCCGGACCAAATGTCTCTAGCAAGTTCACTTTGTCAAAGTCTGTAGCCAGCCATGGACCTAAATCATCCCAGTAATACGCTAAGATAGTCGCACCGATAATGTTACCGAAACCAACCCACCAGTAATGAACTTGACCTTCAACGGCACGGTACATCCAACCAGTTTCACAACCACCCGCTAAGACAATACCAAAACCGAATAGTAATCCACCAATCACGGCATTTGGACCTGCCCACATAATCTTAGGTGTCGCGCCCAATTGCACATAACTAAAAATACCTATTGCACTGACCGCCATACCAATGATAATCGCTTTCGCCATATGAGTACGACCAGTGATCCATAAATCACGAAACGCGGAGGTAAAACAAATTTGAGCGCGTTCAATCAGTAAACCAAAACCAATCCCACATAAGATAGCAAAGCCCATGACTGGTGCATCCAGCAGTGTATAAAAGCCCCACGCAAGTGCGACAGCAAAGATAGCCATGCCTAATTTAAAGCGTTTTTTAGCTGTATTCGGATTTTGAGTTAATGGCGATGCTGTTGAGACTTTTTTCAATTTTACCGCAATACGGAACATTGGCAGCAGGGTGAATTTAGCTCCGAAGTAAGAGCCGACCGCAGTCGCTACAGCAAAGAACCAAGCGTGTAACGAGAATTGTGGAATACCTGTAAAGAATGCGGCTAAGTTACATCCCATCGCTAGACGAGCGCCGAATCCAGCAATGATCCCACCGAGGATGGCTTGAAAAATTCGAACCCGATGCTGCGGCATACGAATTTTGACATTATTTGCCCAAAGTGCCGCGGCAAAACAGCCAGCAAACATACCGATAATCATCACGCCATCAATTCGATCAAGTGGCGAACCTTGAAAACCAATAACTTTGAAATAGCCCCATTCTTCTGGATGCGCACCAAATAGCTGCATGATATGCCCGCCCCAGCGAGTAAACTCACCGGTTACAGCCCAAAAAGTACCTGTTAAACCAAAATAATAAGTCGATAAGATACCTGCCGCAATCACCGCAGGTAACGGTTTCCAAAAACCGATGAGATAGTGAGATTTAAACTCAGACCAAGTCATTTTTACTTCCAGAATGTTTCAAGCCAGTACCTGGCAAAGAATTTCGCTGTTGTATGATGTGTTGCTACATGGTGTATAGCTAAATGCCCCACAGCGAAGAGGTGCACATCATACTCTGATACTTTTTATCATTAAATAATAAATTATGAATACTCTCAGAAAGATTGATTTAACCACATGCTTAATCACACAGCATATCACCGATTCTTCACATAAATTCTGAGGGTACAGTTGATGCTTGAAAGATAAATAAATATGCATAAAAAAAACGCCATCTTAATGATGGCGCATGGAAGTATAGTCTTATCTTATTTATAGAGGAGTATAATATGAAATATTTTTATTACATCATTTTGCTGTGTGTCGTCTAAAGTCAGCCCATTTGACTTCAGTAATAACATCCAAACTTACTTCTAACAACTGAACATCGTACACTCGAGTATGATTGATTATATTTATTTTTAATATAAAGCCTAATCAAACAGCAACTAGTACTTTATTTATTCCCTAGCATTAGTAAATTGAAAAATAAAAAACTCG
>NZ_JAERJY010000158.1:0-7836 GCF_018257375.1 Providencia sp. JGM181
AGACAGTATATGGATATTAGATAATAATCACTGACGGGATTATGAATATTTAGGGTTATTCAACTTCATCCCAAGATAATCACAGGATCATGCACTAGGTTATCCACAGGATTTCTGGATAACTGTGAAAAACTGCGATTACTGTGTGCATTTACAGCCTTGACTAATGTCATTTATTGAAGCTCGTCACAAAAAGCGAGTAAGTTAAGTACATTCCTTGTGGATAAAACATGCATTGATTGATCTTTGCTCAGTTGAACTCCTAACAAAAAAACACGGAAAAACTCACAGTGGATATCTGGTGTGAAATTCATTTATTACTATGATTTATAATGTTTTATTTTTTAGTGTGATTTTTTGTTAGAAATGAACAGTTGGGATATACCCTGATTACTATCTGGTTGTTCACATGGATATCCACAGAAAAAGTGAATAAAATCCATTTTACTCACTCTAACTGTTTATAACTATCATCAATTCTGTGCATTATCCTCAGTTGGCTTAAACCAAGCTGATTTAAAGTCAAACCAGCCAAAGGTATTCATACGAACACCCCGCATCGTTCTTTGCCCTTGTAGCTCTAACCAGTGATGAAAAATTGGGTGGAAGATCTGGGAATCAATCAAACTCTCACACCAAGATTCCACATCTAATTTTTGCTGGCGCCAAAGTTGTAACTCTTCATCGAGGTTTTTCCCCAAACATTGGCGCAATAGTGGCATTTCGTACAGCGTAGCGAAGATAGAGAATTCAAGAGGCTTATAAAAGTTGGCGGTGGAGAGCCAGATATCGCTTTTAGCATCTCCATTAAACCAATCATCATAATCAACGATGTTAATTTTAAGTGTCACTCCTTGAGTTTCTAACACTCGCTTCATGATTTGGCTGATAGCATAGAATTCATGATGATGGCGATAAAAAGTGACAGTTAGCTCAGTTAAGTCTTCAGGTTTGGTTCGCTGGGAAAGCATTTTACTGTGGTGCCAATGAAGCAGTAATCCATAAGCCGGCGCCCAGTGGCGTTGATAGAAGGATTCACAGTGCGCCAGTAGGTTGACGGGCGTTAAAAAGCTGCACAGCCATTTACGCACATCTTCCCGTTGAGAAATGTCGGAGCGTTGGTCGAATAACAGAAAATAGCAACCTTCCTCCATGCGGCTTTCGAGGGAGTCATTGTGGCGCTTATCTCCATCCATTTTTAATGTGGTACACACCATCTGCTCAGAAAGTTCGGGAACCACCCAAATGGTCACTTCATCTAACAAGGCGCGATAGCCAAAATAGCGGTCAAAAGCGCTGATGGTGAGTTTCTGCGGGATATTGGTTTCGACTTCATAAGGACCTGTACCAATAGGGCGCTGACTAAAGCCGCTGATGGTTTCCCACTCTTTTGGGAGAATGGCGGCATGTGGGCTACCGAGTAACCAAGGAAATTGCGTATCAGGATGGCTCAGATGGACGTCAATGACATAAGGCTGCGAAGAAGTGACCGAGTGAATATGCGAGAATAGCGGCCAGCACTGCTTTAATCGTAATAATGAGTGGATAATATCCTCCACTTGCATTTCACGTCCATGATGGAAATAGATAGCTGGGCGTAAATAAAAGCGCCAATGTTGTTCGTTAATGGCTTGCCAGTGGTGAGCAATACCATCTTCCACTTCCCCTTTTTCCTCATTTAAGTGAGTTAATCCATTAAATATCTGGCTCATTAAATGGATTTCAGAGCGGCGCATTGGGGTGCCAGGAAGTAAGTTAGGAAAATCACGGTAATAAATGATGCGCAGTAAGTTTTTACCTTGTCGATAACTTCGCTCAAGCTCAGATAAGACCATTTGGCGGATAGTCTCTTTATCGCCAACGAGCGCCACGAGTTTTTCAATACTTTCTTCTTTTAAAAGCTGCTCAGCCTGTGCTTGTTGTAGCTCTAATCCATTGATATGAAAAATTAATGCGGAGCGTTTTCCTCGTCCTGATTCTGCTTGCCAACTGAGCCAGCCATGGGACTGCATATTATTGAGCAGGGTGCGAACATGACGGCGAGAGCAAAACAAAATATCGGCAATATCTTGCAATGTGGTTTCACTGTTTTTTCCCTGAAAATGCTGCCACAAGCGTACAAATTGCGTTTGTAATCGAGAATTAGACATAAAAGAGGAACTCCAGAATAAATTGCATCAATTTTAATATCCTATATTCCGTAGATAATAGGGGGCAGTAAGTAGCTCTATTGACCTGTCTGTTGCAGGTTTACTCCCCCTTTTATTGAGTAATGGTATTTTTACCAGCCGGTATGTGAATGCATACTGGCTTTTTTTCTTCATATTTCATGCTGTGGCTGTGTTGGCCTCACTCGGCTAATCAAGTCACATACTAATGTATACTCCTATTTTTCTTCATATTTCACTCTGTGACTGCGTTGGCTTCAATCGGCTACTCAGGTCACATACTAAAGTATGCTCCCAGAGATATCCTCATTTTGCCGCCTTGCCACAACGCGAACTATTTTGAAAAATATAAAGAGGCAATTAATTGAATAATTGCATATTAGGAATTAATGGGGAAGGATTTATTGGTAGGCGTGGTTTGTTGGAGTTGAGTTCTACTTTTATGAATACAAATAGGCAAGAAAAAGCCCACCGAAGTGGGCTGGGGATTAATTCATAAAAGCGGGAAGCTTTTGCTCGTAATCCTTGATTTGGTCAACGTGCTGTAACGTCAAACCAATGCTGTCTAAGCCATTCATCATGCAATGACGGCGGAAGCTGTCAATTTCGAAAGCATAAACTTTATCACCAGCGGTGACGGTTTGCGCTTCTAAATCGACAGTGAACTGGCAACCTTCATGCTGGTTCACATAATTGAACATCTCATCCACTTGCTGCTCGCTTAATTTAATTGGCAACAGTTGGTTGTTAAACGAGTTACCGTAAAAAATATCGGCGAAACTTGGCGCAATAACCACTTGGATACCGAAATCGGTTAATGCCCACGGCGCGTGTTCGCGAGATGAACCACAACCAAAGTTTTCACGGGCTAACAGAATGCTAGCGCCTTTAAATACCGGTTTGTTCAAAACAAAATCAGGGTTAGGTTGCTGACCTTTATCATCTAAAAAACGCCAGTCATTAAATAAGTGCTGACCAAAGCCTGTGCGCGTCACTTTCTGCAAAAACTGTTTTGGAATAATGGCATCGGTGTCGACGTTTGCGGCATCTAAAGGGGCGACAATCCCAACATGCTTAATAAACTTATCCATGGTTTTCTCCTTTAGATTTGAATGTCACGAACATCAGCAAAATGACCGTTAATCGCTGCGGCAGCAGCCATTGCAGGGCTAACTAAGTGGGTACGACCCGCACGACCTTGGCGACCTTCAAAATTACGGTTGCTGGTGGATGCGCAGCGTTCACCCGGATTCAAACGGTCGTTGTTCATCGCTAAGCACATTGAGCAGCCTGGTAAGCGCCATTCGAAGCCCGCATCGATAAAGATTTTATCCAAACCTTCCTGTTCAGCTTGGGCTTTGACGGGACCGGAACCTGGTACCACAATGGCTTGTACGCCAGACGCGACTTTTTTTCCTTTGGCAATGGCAGCCGCAGCGCGTAAATCTTCAATACGTGAGTTAGTGCAAGAGCCAATAAAAACTTTATCAATCTTCACGTCGGATAACTTAATACCTGATTCCAATCCCATGTATGCCAAGGCTTTTTCCGCAGAAGCACGTTCGACGGGGTCGGCAAACGATTCTGGGGCTGGGATCGGTTGGTTAATGGCGATCACTTGCCCTGGGTTGGTACCCCAAGTGACTTGCGGGGCAATAGTCTCGGCTTGGATGGTGATCACTTTGTCAAATTTTGCATTATCATCGGTTCTTAACGTTTTCCAATATGCAACGGCATCATCCCAATCTTGACCTTTCGGTGCAAATTGGCGACCTTTCATATAATTAAAGGTGGTTTCATCGGGGGCGATAATGCCGGCTTTAGCGCCTAACTCAATCGCCATATTACAGACGGTCATGCGACCTTCCATACTCAAATCTTCAATCGCGTCACCGCAGAATTCGACAATGTAGCCCGTTCCACCTGCGCTACCCGTGGTGCCGATAATAGCTAAAACGATATCTTTTGCGGTGATCCCCGCAGGCGCTTTACCCACCACTTCAATTTTCATGGTTTTGGCTCGCGCTTGTTTCAAAGTTTGGGTTGCCATGACGTGTTCAACTTCGGACGTCCCAATTCCAAAAGCTAATGCGCCGAATGCACCGTGAGTGGCGGTATGAGAGTCACCACAAACGATGGTTGTACCCGGTAAAGTGATACCTTGCTCTGGCCCCATAACATGGACAATACCCTGATATGGGTGATTTAAATCGTATAAAGTCACGCCGAATTCTTCGCAGTTTTTCATCAACTCTTGCATTTGAATTCGCGCCATATCGCCGCAGGCATTGATATCTTTAGTCTGCGTTGACACGTTATGATCCATGGTTGCAAATGTTTTGCTTGGTTGATGCAGCGGGCGATTTTTGGTTCTTAAACCATCAAACGCTTGCGGTGAAGTCACTTCATGTACCAAGTGGCGATCGATATAAATTAAAGGGATTTCGTTTTCAACTTCACGGACAACGTGAGCGTCATATAATTTTTGGTATAAAGTCTTCGACATGTTAAACCCCTTCTTCAATATAACGGGCGATAATGTCACCCATTTCACTGGTACTGATTGATTGACCATTGCCCGCTAAATCCGCAGTACGATAGCCATTTTCTAATGCTTTATTCACCGCTCTTTCGATAGCATCTGCCGCTTCCGTTTGATTCAAACTGAAGCGCAATAACATGGATGCCGATAAAATTTGTGCGATTGGGTTGGCGATGTTTTTGCCTGCGATATCTGGCGCTGAACCGCCTGCTGGCTCGTACAAGCCAAAGCCATCGGCGTTTAAGCTAGCAGAAGGCAACATACCCATCGAGCCAGTGATCATCGCACACTCATCGGAAATAATGTCGCCGAATAAGTTAGAGCACAGCACCACATCAAACTGAGAAGGGGCTTTGATCATCTGCATCGCTGCGTTGTCGATATACATATGGTTTACTTCAACGTCTGGGTACTCTTTGGCAATTTGGTTAACCACTTCGCGCCATAATACGGAGCTTTGCAAAACATTAGCTTTATCAATTGAAGTCACTTTATGGCTACGTTTACGCGCAGATTCAAAGGCAATACGGGCAATGCGTTCAATTTCATAGCGGTGATAAACTTCGGTATCGAAAGCATATTCTTCAGCGCCTTCGCCTTTACGTCCTTTTGGCTGACCAAAATAGATCCCGCCAGTTAATTCACGGACGCATAAAATATCAAACCCTTGAGCGGCAATATCGGCGCGTAATGGGCAAAATGCTTCTAATGCTTGGTATAAACGAGCAGGGCGTAAATTACTGAATAATTTAAAATGCTTACGCAATGGTAATAATGCGCCGCGTTCAGGCTGGCTGTCTGGTGGCAAATGTTCCCATTTTGGACCACCGACTGAGCCAAATAATACGGCATCAGCTTCTTCACAACCTTTGACTGTTGCTTGCGGTAATGGCTCGCCGTGATTATCAATGGCGGCGCCACCCACATCATAGGCTTTGGTTGAAATTGTGATAGCAAAGCGCTTACTAATCGCGTTCAAGACTTTATGAGCTTGAGCCATCACTTCGGGGCCGATTCCATCGCCCGCTAATACCGCAATATTAAAATTCGTAGACATGTTTACACCGCTTCCTTTGTATTAATTTGTGACTCTTGGTCAGAGATTTTTTGTTTTTCTTTTTCGACTTGTTCTGCACGCCAAATACTATTTAATACGTGCACCATGGCTTTTGCAGATGATTCAACGATATCCGTTGCTAATCCCATACCGTGGAAACGACGACCAAAACATTCAGCGACGATATCCACTTGTCCTAAGGCATTTTCACCCTGACCTTTTGCGGACAATTGATAAGAAACCAATTTCATTGGGTAGTTGGTGATTTTACTAATCGCTTGATAGATAGCATCAACAGGGCCATTTCCGGTCGCAGCTTCTGATTTTTCTGTTTCACCGCACTGCATTTTGACTGTTGCAGTGGCAACAATGCTTGAACCTGACTGTGTACTAAAGTAATCCATGACAAAGTGGTCAGTTTCGTCTTGCTGTTTCGCGAAAAAGGCTAAAGCTTCTAAGTCATAATCAAATACTTGCCCTTTTTTATCCGCTAAATTCAAGAATGCGGTATACAGCTCATCTAAATTAAAATCTTTACCTTCGCTATAGCCCATCTCTTCCATACGGTGTTTAACGGCGGCACGACCTGAACGGGACGTTAAGTTTAATTGCTGCTCTTTTAAGCCGATGGATTCAGGGGTCATAATTTCGTAAGTTTCGCGATTCTTTAACACGCCATCTTGGTGGATCCCTGATGAGTGCGCGAATGCGTTGCTGCCCACAACCGCTTTATTAGCAGGGATTGGGGTATTGCATAATTGGCTAACTAACTGGCTGGTACGGTAAATTTCTTTGTGATTGATATTGGTGTGCACACCTAACATCTGTTCACGTAATTTAATCGCCATGATCACTTCTTCTAATGCGGTATTTCCTGCGCGTTCGCCTAATCCATTAATGGTACCTTCCACTTGGCGAGCACCCGCTTGAACGGCGCTGATGGAGTTAGCGACGGACATGCCTAAGTCATCATGGCAATGAACGGAGATGATGGCTTTATCAATGTTAGGGACGCGCTCATATAAAGAAGAGATAATGCCACCGAATTGATATGGGGTAGTGTAGCCGACGGTGTCTGGGATATTAATGGTGGTTGCGCCTGCGCCGATGGCAGCTTCTACAATACGACATAAGTTATCAATGTCTGTACGGCCTGCATCTTCACATGAAAATTCTACATCATCGGTATAGCGGCGCGCACGTTTAATGGAGTTAATCGCCATGTCCATCACGCCATCAAACGTTTTGTTTAACTTTTTCTGCATATGCAAATTGGATGTCGCTAAGAAAACATGAATACGGAATGCTTCAGCCACTTTCAACGATTCTGCTGCAACATCAATATCATTTTCAACACAGCGAGCTAATGCGCAGATACGGCTATTTTTAATTTCACGGGCGATAGTTTGAACAGATTCAAAATCACCTGGGGATGAGACAGGGAACCCTGCTTCAATAACATCGACACCTAAGCGCTCTAATGCAAAAGCAATTTGTAATTTTTCTTTAACTGATAAGCTGGCCTGCAAGGCTTGTTCGCCATCACGTAAGGTTGTGTCGAAGATGATAACTTGGTTGTTCATAATGCGTTCCTCATAGACTAAATTTTGTTGTTTTTAATTCTGTTTGTTGGATTCCCATCTAGCCGCAGGCATAAAAAAACCCGCTAGTTGCGCGGGCTTCTTTATGTTTGTGGACAGTATTTGTTTTACTTTCCATCCATAAGCATACCGCGCAAATTGGCTGCGAGTAGTAGTAGGCTTAGTAGGCGGATAGAAGATGTCATGGTTAACTGTCTCTCTTTGAATTTCAAATAATCTGTATTTATTGATACGTGATTCCAATAATAATGTCAAACTTAATTTTTTGAGCGTTAAATGCTTGGAAGTGCGTTGTTACTGATTATTGGAATTTACGTCTGATATTTATAATTTTCATGATGTTTTTGCCTATATAAGGGAGTAAAAAGCAGGCTAAAATTTCACCTAAAAATTAGTGGCATAACTATATTTCTATAACGTAATGATTTTTATTATGTTTATGTAATGAAAGTATGCAGAGGTTAGATA
>NZ_JAERJY010000159.1:0-7792 GCF_018257375.1 Providencia sp. JGM181
CGTTAATATCATTTAAGGTACAAACTTGGCTAAAAGCATATTGGTCTAATTTATTATTATCCGCTAATAACACACAATTCTCAGAAACTTGAATCATAATATTTTTTAATTTGGCATTAACTTCACTGCCATCTCGAACGCCAGTTTCAATATTGAATCCTTGGCATGATAAAAATAACGTTTTAATTTGAAAGCTACGGATAATACTTTCAGAAATGGGACCATGAAAATCATCATGGCGTTCTGAATACTCTCCACCAATGCCAATGACGCGAACGCGGTCTCGGCATGCTAATGCTTGAATGATTTTGACGGAGTTGGTGACCACCGTAATATCGATATCGGGTATTTGCCTCGCCAGAAACCAGCATGTGCTGCTGTTATCCATCATGATGCAGTCACCCGGCTGAATAAACTTCAATGCTGCTTTGGCGATTTTCATTTTCGCATCTGGGTTCTCTTCCGTTCTCTTACGAAAGGATTCTGCACCATCGACCATCTGACTAAGTTTGACCGAAGAGGGCATTACATTCAGTACCGGGCTTTCATCTTGTTCAGTGGCAACCGCACCGCCAAAACTACGAATTAAACGTTTTTCACGTTCTAGTACCGTTAAATCCCGGCGAATAGTTTCTTGAGAGACGTGACAAAGTTGAGCTAAATCGCGCACTAACGCTGAGCCATGTTGAGAAACATGGGAGCAAATTAATCGGTGGCGTTCAGCTTGTAGCATCTCAAAACTCCTATTCAGCCCATGGCATTTATTATTTCTGTGACAAACATTCTTTCCGCGATAAACATTCTTTCCACGATAAATAGTGTGCCAGCGCTGAATTTTTTTTGTCGTGATTCGACTCATGTAATAACGGATAGAAACAAACAAAGCTATTTATAGAGTCATTGGTCACGTTTATATGAAACAAGTATTTATATTTTCATTTTTATCGTTAATCAGATCACTAAATATGGCGGTATATAGTCAGAAACTAGACGAATCATTAATCAACTTTCACATATTCGGGCATTTTTAGTAGGCGTATTTTTGTTTTAGTTAGACCGATTGTGACCGAGTGTGACTGATTTATGTTGTTTTGTTAATGATTTGTAAAGTGCTGGGCTTTTTTATTCAGCTAAATCTGTTTACCTTAATAATCAGAATAACGTCTATTCATCGACAGTAAATAGAGAATAAAAGAGAACCTTGTCGTTGATATGACTCGCTATTTTCATATCGTATTCACGCCATCTTTTTACACCTAGGGAGGTAATCATGCTGGAAACATTAAAACAGCAAGTATTTGAGGCGAATCTTGAATTACCCAAACATAAGCTAGTGACGTTTACGTGGGGTAACGTAAGTGGAGTAGACCGCGAAGCCGGTTTGATGGTGATTAAGCCTTCCGGGGTGGATTATGAAACCATGAAAGCGGATGACATGGTGGTTGTTTCATTAACCACTGGTGAAGTCATCGAAGGAAAATATAAGCCTTCTTCTGACACTGATACCCATTTAGCGCTATATCAAGCTTTTCCCGAGATTGGTGGTATCGTTCATACCCATTCGCGCCATGCAACTATTTGGGCACAAGCTGGCCTACCACTAAGTGCATTAGGCACTACACATGCCGATTATTTTTATGGTGAAATACCTTGCACCCGTAAAATGACAGAAAGTGAGATAGCGGGTGAATATGAGAGAGAAACTGGGCATGTGATTATTGAAACATTTAAACAGCTCGGAATTTCTGCAAAGGATATTCCCGCGGTATTAGTCCATAGCCACGGTCCTTTCGCTTGGGGTAAAGATGCTCATAATGCGGTACACAATGCAGTGGTATTGGAAGAGATTGCGTATATGAATTTATTTACGCGTCAATTGACACCTCAAATTGACGATATGCAGCAAGAATTACTGGATAAGCATTATTTACGTAAACATGGGAAAAATGCGTATTACGGACAAAAGTAGAGTTTATTTCTTTTTAAGTACGTTATTTTAAGACTATTCATTTTATTGTTAATAAGTTGATAAATTTATTTTTCATTTAATTGAAAGGTTTTAACTCGCTCAGTGTCTATTGAATGCCATATACAATTACCTATAGCAAATTATCTATAACAAATTACCTATAACAACGGCCACGGAAATATTATCGTGGCTTTGCCATGCAAAAATATTTTTATCAGGGTATAGGGTTAAATTGTAAGTCGGTTTAAACTGGCGCGGTGTATTGGTGATACTGAGTGGAAAGGACATGTCTAATCGAGTACTTTTTCTATTTTTGACCTTTTTCGTTAATCTTTTTTCTGTTTCACATGCTGCGGATATAAAAAATAATAATTTAATTATCAGTGGTTCAAAAGCGATCAATCTTGATAATTGGGAGCTTGTAGATGTACCTCCCAAATTGATTCAGACAAAAGCGCCAGAAAACATCTTTGCTATTGTAGGCGGTCAAATGCGTATTGTTGGAGAGATCAATCCAGACAATGGCTTTTACGCCTATAGTCCAAATGGTGACTATAATGCCCTACAGTTTGGTAATGATTTCGCTTATGTTAAAAGCACTCAGATATCCAAAAAGAAGCCTCGGAATATCCCTGAAGATGACCGTTTAAACGATCTTAAAAACCCAGTTTATGACTATTTGATTACAAGCCAAAAAACGCCAGTATTCAGTGCAACTGACGAAGATTCGCGGCAAATCGCCTCTTTATGGGAAAATCTTCGCTATCCCGTGTTGGCTCGAATGATCAAAACGGATGAAGATGGGGACAAAACCTCATGGTTAACCATTCGTCTCGGTGATCGCTTGGGTTATGTTCGCTTAGATGATGTGGCGATTGATAAAGGCATTCCTATTTTTACTTATCACCATATTCTCGAGGACAGTGAAAATAAAAACTTTCGCCATACTTCGACGACAACCTCGGTTGATGCTTTTCGTGAGCAAATGAATTACCTCAAAGAGATGGGGTATCAAACATTATCGCTCGAAGATGTGGAAGGTTATTTAAATAAGAATGCAAATTTACCTGGGCGTGCTGTGGTACTCACGTTTGATGACGGGCTTAAATCCGTTTATCGCTATGCATTGCCTATTTTAAGAGATAACCAGCAACAGGCGACGCTGTTTGTCATCTCTTCGCGCATAAAAACTCAGCCGCAAAAATGGGATCCGGATTCTCTGCAATTTATGAGTAAACAGGAAATTAAAGAGAGCCAAGATGTTTTCAACATTCAATCTCATACTCACTTTTTACATCGCTTAGATAACCGTAATAACCCGATTATTTTTAGCCGTAAAGAGCACACTATTATGCTGGATTTTAAACGTTCAATGAAAGCGTTGGCGAAATTCGAAAAAGACCAGCGTTATTTAGCTTACCCGTTCGGCGCCTATAACCAAACGGCGATTGATGCGGCAAAAGAAGCAGGCTTACATATTGCGGTGTCTACCATCCAAGGTAAGGTCAAGCTCGGTGATAACCCTTATGCACTAAAACGCCTGTACGCCTACAGCACTGACCCGATTAGCAAATTTGCTTTGATGGTAGGCAATAGCGAACAGGATGTGGTGAATAAGAACGTTGTCGTTGATAAATAAGTTAAAAGACCTTGGGTGCAGCACGAAAAAGGCCCAAGGTTTTATTCGCTTTGCGCTGAACATGTTGCCATTTCGGCTGTTAACCATTGGCGGAAATATTGTGTTAATGGGTTGAGTTCAGCGTCTTTATGAATTAGCCATGCCCATTTAGCGCCTGTTACGCGCTGCTCTGTAAGTGGAATTAATTGCCCTGAATTTAGAGCGTGTGCAGCGAGTAATTGACTGACTAATCCGATCCCCAATCCTTGACTGACGGCATCTAATAACAGACTAGGATCTGAAAAGTTCACTCCTTTTTGTGATTGTCCAACCGATTCACCACCGCCAATAACCCAGTTACTCCAATCCATTTCTCGCTCGCCGTGTAGCGTTAAGGGCGATTTAGCACCAAGCAGACTAGGGTGGCAAGCTGGGTAGAGACTATCCTGATATAACACTTCAAAAGTACATTCATTTTGTATGGCTAGGTCATCACGGATAGCAATATCAATCGTTTCCATTTCCATATTTGGTGCGTCATAGGTAGTGAATAACCAGATATCAATGTCAGGGTGTTGTTGTTGAAACTGTCCAAGTCGAGGTAATAGCCAGTGACGAGCAAATGCAGGCGTTGTGTTCACAATAAGTTGGTTAGATTTTCGATACTGATCGAGCCTGCGTACCCCAATCGCTAATTGTTTCAATGTATCCTGAACACTAGTGTAAAAATCCTGCCCGGCATCCGTGAGCGTGACACGGCGTCCTTGTCGAATAAATAGTGGCTGCTCAAGCTGGCTTTCTAAACTACGAATTTGCTGACTAATTGCAGATTGTGTGACATGCAATTGCGCTGCGGCTTGATGGAAACTTCCCAATCGGGCGGCCGCTTCAAACCCGCGTAATGCATTTAATGGTGGCCAATATTTTAGCATGCTTGATAAGCTCGTCTAATCAGTTGTGCGCTAATTATATCGTTAGTTTTATTGCTATCAAGGGCATTAAGA
The DNA here is from genome assembly GCF_018257375.1 of Providencia sp. JGM181. Lineage (NCBI taxonomy): Bacteria > Pseudomonadati > Pseudomonadota > Gammaproteobacteria > Enterobacterales > Morganellaceae > Providencia > Providencia sp. JGM181. Next base: position 4,592 of record NZ_JAERJY010000159.1, read on the forward strand.
TAGGTGTATTGAAAATCACTGAATAGTATTACTTATCATAATGAGTATTAAGGAACCCAGTATGCAGACTCGTCGTCAGTTTATCCGACAAACCTCAGTCATTAGTGCTATAGGCGTTGCAGTCTCTTTTGGCATATCAACGGCTGCAATAGGGAATTCGCGGAGTGAAAAATGGGGAATGATGCCAGATGAAGGGGAATTACAGCAGTGTGCTTTCATTGCCTTCGGCGCCCAAAAAGCAATTTGGGGTGAATTCACTACAGATGTGCAAATAACATTAGGGAGCATCGCTAAAGCGATTGCTAAGTACCAGCCAGTGGTGGTTTTTTGTCGAGAAAATGAGCGTCAGTTAGCTGAGAAAATGTGTGGTAGCCAAAATACGCGTTTTATCACGACAGAGCTCGATGATATATGGATGCGTGATATCGGAGCCAATTTTGTGGTTAATCCAAAAGGGGAGCTCAATGCCGTTGATTTTAATTTCAATGGTTGGGGTAATAAGCAGCAACATTATCACGATACCCAATTGGCAAAATTTCAAGCACAGCATTTTGGTGTGATTACCCCATTTATCAGTCGCTTAAATGGAGAGGGGGGAGGGATTGAGGTTGATGGTCATGGTACAGGGATGATGACGGAAAGTAGTTGGATAAATGATAATCGAAACCCTAATTTAACCCGAGATCAGATAGAGGAAGAGCTAAAAAAAGCATTAGGACTACGTAAAATCATCTGGTTGCCAGGTATTAAAGGGAAAGACATTACGGATGCGCATGTTGATTTCTATGCGCGTTTTGTAAAGCCAGGGGTTGTTTTGATGAATCTCGATAATGATCCGAACTCCTTTGATTATGAAGTCACACGTAAGCACATGGAGATTTTGGAAAATGCGACGGATGCTGGCGGCCGAAAACTGAAAATTTATACGATGTCGCCGCCTAGCGTTCTGCGCCAAACTCGTTTTAGCCTAAATAACCCTGATTTTGCCGCAGGTTATATTAATTACTTTGTTATTAATGGTGCCGTTATTGCACCTGAATTTGGGGACAATCAGGCTGATGATGATGCGAAGCAGCTCCTTGAGATGTTATACCCAGACCGAGACATTATCATGCTTAATATTGATGTCATTGCAGCGGGAGGGGGTGGGATACACTGTGTAACTCACCAATTACCCGTGCATAATGGCCGAAGATAAAAAGCGCGAAACAAAAAATTGCCTACTTTAATGTGAGTAAAGTAGGCAATGATGTGGAAGATTTATCGTACTAGGTCATTATTTAACGCATTTCTTGCAGGTGTCATTCTGCACAATATCAAAGAAGTTATTACCTTTATCATCCACCAGAATAAAGGCAGGCAACCCTTCCACTTCCATTTTCCAGACCGCTTCCATACCTAACTCTGGGTATTCGAGGCAATTTAAGCTTTTCACGAATTCTTGGGCCAAAATAGCCGCGGAGCCGCCAATGCTACCAAGGTAAAAACCGCCGTGTTTTTTACAGGCGTCAGTCACGGCTTGGGTACGGTTACCTTTTGCCAACATTAACATACTACCGCCATGGGATTGGAATAGGTCAACGTATGGGTCCATACGGTTACCCGTTGTTGGGCCTAAAGAACCCGACACCATATCTTCAGGTTTTTTCGCAGGACCTGCGTAATAGACCATATGATCTTTAAAGTATTGTGGTAAGTCTTCACCATTATCTAAGCGCTCTTTGAGTTTGGTATGGGCGATATCGCGAGCGATGATCAGTGGACCACTGAGGGATACACGGGTCGATACAGGGTGTTTACTCAACTCGGCCAAAATATCTTTCATTGGGCGGTTGAGGTCGATATGAACTACGGTTCCTTCTGCCTGATGTCGCATCGATTCAGGGATATATTGCGCTGGGTTATGCTCCATTTTCTCCAGCCATAGGCCGTCTTTGGTGATTTTTGCTTTGATATTGCGATCAGCAGAGCAAGAAATGGCTAAACCGATCGGGCAAGAAGCACCATGGCGAGGCAAGCGAATAACACGCACATCGTGGGCAAAGTATTTACCGCCGAATTGCGCACCAAAGCCGAGATGGCGTGACGCTTCTAATAACTCATTTTCTAGCTCAACATCACGGAATGCACGGCCATACTCATTACCTGTCGTTGGCAGGTTATCATAGTATTTTGCTGAAGCCAGTTTGGCTGTTTTCAGCGTGGTTTCTGCGGAAGTACCGCCGATAACGAATGCGATATGATACGGTGGGCAAGCGGTTGTCCCTAAGTTTCTCATTTTCTCAACTAAGAAGTTTTTCAACTTAGCCGGGGTCAGCGTTGCTTTAGTTTCTTGATAAAGGGCAGATTTATTTGCAGAACCGCCGCCTTTGTTAACAAACAAGAAATGGTATTCATCACCCGTGGTGGCAAAAATATCAAATTGCGCGGGCAAGTTGGTGCCTGTATTGACTTCGTTGAACATATCCAGCGGGGCATTTTGCGAAAAACGCAGGTTTTCGTGTTGGAAAACGTTATAAATGCCTCGTGAGAGGTATTCTTCGTCATCACAGCCAGTCCAAACTTGTTGGCCTTTTTTCCCGACGACGGCAACGGTTCCCGTATCCTGACAGTTTGGCAGAATACCTTTCGCAGAAATCTCGGCGTTACGCAGTAATTGCAGTGCGACATACTTGTCGTTTTCACTGGCTTCTGGATCGTGCAAAATCGCGGCGACTTGTTTTTGGTGGGCAGGTCTTAAAAAGAATTGGGATTCATAAATTGCATGTTCAGCAAGAAGGGTTAAAGCCTCTGGCTCGATTTTTAGCATTTGCTTCCCAGCAAATTGCTCTACAGAAACATATTTATCAGAGACTTGGTAATATTCAGTTTTATCCTCAGACAACGGATAAGGTTCTTGGTAAAAAAACTCTTTATTAGCCATTTTGCTCACTCACATATTAATTTTAGCGGAAAATATAAGAAATAAATTATTTATAGGCTTTTTATTCTAAATGCCGCTTGTTTTGTCAGGCGGGATAATCGTTTATAGGGATAATAGTCTGAATGTAATTAGAATAATTACCCATTATATTCAAAGGGATGTAAAAGAAAATATGACTTTGGTTAAACTTTGCCAAGAAACTAATATTCAAATTCAAAGTATGAAGCTAATCACATAAATTAATTATGGGTATTGGGTTTAACTATTTGTTATTCATG
>NZ_JAERJY010000015.1:0-36484 GCF_018257375.1 Providencia sp. JGM181
GTGGGGATTTTAGCAACACTCTCACGCGTATATTTAAACAAAGAGTATATAGAACGGAATATGACTGACTTTTATGGAAGATTGTAAGAATATGACACAGTTTTTATGGTTCATGGTTAAAAAATGGCCAGCCATAAAACACTTGATCAATTCCCCCCTTTCGAACGATAATTACGCTCTTCACAATTCGCCTCACTTTGTTCTAAAAGCCAAACGTTTGCGCACTGTCCCTAGAGAGTCATTTTGTTTACCTGTTATCTCGGTTCAGTGAATATTTTCCAAAAAAGTAATCGTTTACGTGAGTTTCAGTTTGAGTCGATGTTCGCTAAGTTACCAAGCAAAAAATAAATAAATGCTTATAAAAAGCTTAGCAAAAATAGTGACATAGAATTTTCTAAAATTAATAGCAGAGGTATACCATGGCAGGCCAACAGGCTTCATCCAATTGCAAATTGGATTCATATTTTAAGATCACAGCGCGTGGCTCATCAGTGCGCCGCGAAATCATTGCGGGATTAACGACATTCTTAGCGATGGTTTATTCTGTCATCGTGGTGCCGGGTATGTTAGGACAAGCAGGTTTCCCACCTACTGCTGTGTTTATCGCAACCTGTTTAGTGGCGGGTTTCGGTTCTTTATTGATGGGGTTATGGGCGAATCTGCCGATGGCGATTGGCTGTGCAATCTCATTAACCGCATTTACCGCCTTTAGCTTGGTGTTAGGGCAACACATTAGTATTCCAGTTGCGTTGGGTGCCGTGTTCTTAATGGGGTGTTTATTCACCATTATCTCTGTGACAGGTATCCGTAGTTGGATTTTACGTAACATGCCAATGGGTGTGGCTCACGGTACGGGTATTGGTATCGGTCTGTTTTTATTGTTGATAGCAGCAACGGGCGTTGGCTTAGTGGTTAAAAACCCAAATGCAGGTTTACCTGTTGCGTTGGGTGAATTCACTTCATTCCCTGTTTTAATGTCTCTGATTGGTTTAGCGGTAATTTTCGGTTTAGAAAAACGCCGTGTACCAGGTGGGGTGTTATTAGTCATTATCGCGATTTCGATTATTGGTTTGATTTTCGACCCAGCCGTTAAATACCAAGGTTTCTTTAAACTGCCTTCATTCGGTGAAGATGGTTTAGCGCTGATGTTCAGTATGGATATCATGGGCGCACTTCAAGCGGCGGTTCTGCCAAGTGTTCTGGCATTAGTGATGACAGCAGTTTTTGATGCAACAGGGACTATCCGCGCTGTTGCGGGTCAAGCGAACTTGCTGGATAAAGACGGTCAGATTATCGATGGTGGAAAAGCATTAACCGCTGACTCTGTCAGCAGCATTTTTGCTGGGGCGATCGGCGCATCACCAGCCGCGGTATACATTGAATCCGCAGCAGGAACCGCAGCAGGTGGTCGTACTGGTTTAACCGCCGTAGTTGTTGGTGTTTTATTCTTATTTATCTTGTTCTTATCGCCATTATCTTATCTGGTACCTGCCTATGCGACAGCACCAGCGCTGATGTATGTGGGTCTGCTGATGCTGAGCAATGTCTCGAAATTGGATTTCGATGATTTTGTGGATTCGATGTCAGGTTTACTGTGTGCGGTATTCATCGTATTAACCTGTAATATCGTCACCGGTATTATGTTAGGTTTCGCATCACTGGTTATCGGGCGTATTTGTGCGGGTGAGTGGCGTAAACTGAATATTGGTAGCGTAGTTATCGCGGTTCTGCTGGTAGCGTTTTATGCTGCCGACCTCGCTATCTAAAGGTAATTCTAATGATAGGGCGGCAGCTGCTGTCGCCCTTTAACGGATTGTTGCGATTCGTTCTAAAGTCCAAATTATTTTCCCGTCAGATAGCTTGTTAAGGATAGAATAGTGCTAAGGCGGTAAATGAAGTGAAAATGCCTATTTTTAACCAGTGGCTGCCTTGACTGAAAATCTCATGGTCTGGACGGTGCTATCTCTTACTATGCGGCGGCAGGCAAATTTTGGGTTCTCCCGTTATACTTTAAGCTGCGATATTTAGGGTATGCATTAGTTAATAAGTAAGGGCAACATGGAAATTTTCTTTACTATTCTTATTTTGATCTTGGCTGTCTCTGTTTCTGGTGTGGTGACGAAAGTCATTCCCATCCGTATTCCCCTTCCTCTTATTCAAATTGCTATCGGTGCATTATTAGCGTGGCCTCAGTTTGGGTTACACGTTTCTTTTGACCCTGAACTCTTTATGGTTCTGTTGATTCCACCGCTGTTATTCGTCGATGGTTGGAAAACTCCTACCCGTGAATTTTTCCAGAATGGACGAGAAATTTTCATTCTGGTATTAGTGCTAGTATTGGTAACCGTTATCGGGATTGGTTATTTGATTTACTGGCTGATGCCCGGTATCCCGCTTATTGCCGCCTTTGCGCTGGCTGCGGTACTTTCTCCAACGGATGCGGTGGCATTGTCCTCTATCGTTGGGAAAGGGCGAATTCCCAAGCGTATGATGAGCGTACTCGAAGGGGAAGCATTGATGAACGATGCTTCCGGTCTGGTGGCGTTGAAGTTCGCCGTGGCGATTGCTATGGGAACGATGGTCTTCAGCGTATCGGGCGTCACAATCGAATTCTTTAAAGTCGCAGTCGGTGGTTTGTTGGCAGGTGTTGCTGTTACATGGTTATACAGCAAGTCTCTGCGCTTAATGAGCCGCTGGAGTGGGGATGACCCAGCAACGCAAATTGTCTTCATGCTGCTGTTACCATTCGCCTCTTACATGATTGCGGAACATATCGGTTTCTCAGGTATTTTGGCCGCGGTTGCTGCGGGTATGACTATCACCAAATCCGGCGTTATCCGCAATGCGCCTTTGGCGATGCGTTTACGTGCTGATAGCGTTTGGTCGATGTTAGAGTTTGTCTTTAACGGCTTAGTGTTCATTATGCTCGGTCTGCAATTACCGGGGATTTGGGAAACATCGGTTATTCAAGCAGAACTCGACCCAAGCGTCGAAACCTGGATGCTGTTTACCGCGGTCGTTATCATCTATTTTGCTTTGCTGATTTTACGTTTCTGTTGGCTGTGGTTGATGAAGAGATTCAGCCGTCTATTCCTGAAAAAACGACCATTACAGTTCGCGAGCTATACCGTCCGTGAATTGTGGTTAGCGTCGTTTGCTGGGGTTCGCGGGGCGATTACCTTAGCCGGTGTGCTCTCGGTGCCACTGTTTTTAACCGATGGTTCTCCGTTCCCTGCAAGGTACCAGCTAGTATTTATCGCTGCTGGGGTTATTTTATTCTCCATTTTTGCGGGTGTTGTGGCGTTACCACTCCTGCTGCGCAATTTTAAAGTGGGGGATAAAGAGGCGGATATTAACGAGATCCGTATGGCGAAAGCCGCAATGGCCGAAGTGGCGATTGTCAGCTTGAACAAGATGCAAGAGCGTTTATCGGCGGATGTGGAAGAGCAATTAGACTCGGAAGACATCAACGAAGTCGCGACAAGGGTGATTGGTCATTTACGTCGTCGAACTGCCGACCAAGACGAGATGGAACACAACTTGCAGATTGAAGACCTTGAACGGCGTTTTCGCTTAACGGCGCTACGTGCAGAACGCGGTGAGCTCTATCACTTACGTGCAACACGGAAAATCAGTAATGAAACCTTGCAAAGCTTGCTGGTGGATTTGGATTTATTAGAAGCCGTGCTGATTGAAAAAGAGCATTAAAACGAAAAAACGAGTATTCTACGGGCATCTTGTTTGTTAAATCATTGTGCTTGAGAGTGAACAACAATGTGGTTACTCGTTTTCACGACGCTGCTCTGGGCAGCGTCTTTTAGTTTAATGGGGGAATACCTCGCAGGGCAGGTGGATAGCTGGTTATCTGTGCTTATCCGCGTGAGTTTAGCCTCTCTGGTATTCCTACCTTTCCTGCGTTGGCGCAACTTCAGCGCCAAAGTGATCTCACTGTATATGCTGGTGGGCGCTTGCCAGCTGGGGATCATGTATTACTTTGTTTTCCAAGCCTATAAGTACCTAAGCGTGGCAGAGTTCTTGCTATTTACCGTATTAACCCCGCTGTATGTCACGTTGATTTACGATCTCTTAGAACGCCAGCGCCTGCGTAAAGGCTACCTGTTTAGCTCGATATTAGCCGTGATTGGTGCTGCCATTATTCGTTATGATCACCTTAGCGAATCATTCTGGATTGGATTGATGTTTGTGCAGCTCGCCAACATCTTCTTTGCACTTGGGCAAGTAGGCTATAAGCGCTTAATGGAAGTGCACCCGATTCCCCAACATCAAGCTTTTTCGTGGTTCTATCTCGGTGCGACGTTGATTGCCTTAATAGGATGGCTACTGTTTGGGAATAAGGCGATGGTGCCGACAAGCCAAGCTCAATGGATAGTTTTACTTTGGTTGGGTGTGGTTGCGTCAGGGATAGGCTACTTTCTGTGGAACTATGGTGCCACGAAAGTGGATGCCGGAACCCTCGCGATAATGAATAACATGATGGTTCCAGCAGGTTTATTAGTGAACTTTGCCATTTGGCAGCAACATCCTAATTGGCTCAGTTTTACCATTGGGTCGAGCCTGATAATTGCGTCTCTGTGGGTGCATAAGCGCTGGATCCTCGCACCGGCTTCACGTAAGACAAATTCTCCACCGCGTGATCAGTAGCGGTATTGGTAAATGTTTCAATGGCTGGCTGGCGCTGTTCCCCTTCACGACATGCAGCGTACAGTCGGCTCCATAACCCGCTTCCTAAAGTTTTCGTTGTAATCAAACCTTGCTTTTCAAAGGAATCCACCGCCCAGTGTGGCAGTGCCGCAATCCCCATTTTAGCCGCCACCATCTGAATTAAAATCAGCGTATTGTCGACGGTTTTGATATTGGGTGAAACACCGGCTGGCTGTAAAAAATGACGCCAGATATCAAAACGTTGACGCTGAACTGGATAAATCAGCAATGTCTCTTTGGCAAGATCATGAGGCTCAATTAACGGTTTTTTAGCTAAAGGGTGGTCATTAGCTACCACCAGTTTCACTTCATAATCAAACATCGGCGTGTAGTGCAAATCTTGATCCGCCAGAATATCAGAGGTCATCACGATATCTAATTCCCGCGAAAGTAATTCAGGCTGCGGGTCAAAGGTCACGCCAGATTTAAAATCAACGGTCACTTGTGGCCATGCTTGCCTAAACTGTTGCAATGCAGGGGTTAGCCACTGAATACAGCTGTGGCATTCAATCGCGATACGTAGAGTACTGACCGTCGGTTCATTGCAGACACGAATGGCATCTTTCACCATTGGCAAAATACGTTGCGCTAGTTGCAGCAGAACTTCTCCTTGCGGCGTGAAATGGACGGGCTGAGTTTTACGAACAAACAGTTTGTAGCCTAAGCGATGCTCTAAATCACTAAATTGGTGAGATAGCGCAGACTGAGTCTGGTGCAGGTGCGTCGCAGTGGCAGCTAATGATCCGTATTGGCTGAGCGCCTGCAACGTTTTTAAATGTTTTAATTCGATCATGAGAAACCTTCAAGTAGACGATGAATAATTTGCGCTTGTGCTTTATACAGTACCTGTTGATTATAGATGTGTAAACATCTAGACGGCTAAATATTTTAAGGGGTCAATATGTCTGTTATAAATCATACACTTGGTTTTCCACGTGTCGGTCTGAAAAGAGAACTCAAACGTGCACAAGAAGATTATTGGGCAGGCAAAATTGACCAATCTGCACTTCTTGAAACAGGTTACCAATTACGTGTTCGTCACTGGGAACAACAAAAAAATGCAGGTGTAGACCTGCTACCCGTCGGTGACTTTGCGTGGTATGACCAAGTGTTAACCACTAGTTTATTACTAGGAAACGTTCCGCCGCGTCATCAAAATGAAGATGGCTCTGTTGATTTAGATACCTTATTCCGTGTGGCTCGTGGTCGTGCGCCAACAGGCAAGCCAGCGGCAGCGGGAGAAATGACCAAATGGTTTAATACTAACTATCACTATATCGTGCCGGAATTCCAGCAAGGGCAACAATTTAAACTGTCGTGGAATCAACTGTTTGACGAAGTCGACGAAGCATTAAAACTCGGTCATAACGTTAAACCTGTCGTCATTGGTCCAATTACCTACCTGTGGTTAGGAAAAGTGAAGGGACCAGCCTTTGACCGCCTATCCTTGCTGAAGGATCTGCTGCCTGCTTACCAAGAAATTCTTGCTCGACTGGCTGAAAAAGGCGTGGAATGGGTGCAAATTGACGAGCCAGCACTGGTACTCGATTTACCTATTGAATGGCAGAACGCATACCAACAAGCGTATCAATCCCTAGCGGGTAAAACTAACTTATTATTAACCACTTATTTTGACGGTATCAGCCATCACTTGGATGTGATTAAACAACTGCCAGTGCAAGGGCTACATGTGGATGTGGTGGCGGGCAAGGATGATATCGCAGCATTGCATCAAGCGCTTCCTGCAGACTGGGTGCTTTCGCTCGGATTAATTAATGGCCGCAACGTATGGAAAGGGGATTTAGGCGAGAAATTCCAACGGGTGAAACCGCTGCTAGGAGAGCGCACTCTGTGGATTGGTTCATCTTGCTCATTACTGCATAGTCCGATTGATTTAAATGATGAAACGCGTCTGGATGCCGAAGTGAAAAGCTGGTTTGCATTTGCGCTGCAAAAATGTGAAGAACTGGCGCTATTGACGAAAACACTCAATCAACCAACGGCAGAAAATATTGCAGCGTTAGAAACCTATAGTGCACCAATTCGTGCTCGACGCACCTCTTCTCGAGTCAATAATGCACAGGTCGCTCAGCGCTTAGCGGCAATTAACGCGAAAGATACCGAACGTACTCGCCCTTATGTAGAGCGTGCTGAGCTTCAACGCCAACGTTTTAATCTGCCATTGTGGCCAACCACGACGATTGGCTCTTTCCCGCAGACCAGTGAAATTCGTTCTTTGCGCCTTGATTTCAAAAAAGGGAATGTAGACCAACTGAATTACCGCACCAGTATCAGTGAGCACATCAAGCAAGCTATCAAGGAACAGGAGCTGCTGGATATTGATGTCCTCGTGCATGGTGAAGCTGAGCGAAATGACATGGTGGAATACTTCGGTGAACACTTTGATGGTTATGTTTTTACGCAAAATGGTTGGGTACAGAGTTATGGTTCTCGCTGCGTGAAGCCACCTGTGATCATCGGTGATATTAGCCGCCCAGAAGCCATTACTGTGGAGTGGGCCAAGTATGCGCAGTCGTTGACGGATAAACCCGTTAAAGGAATGCTGACAGGTCCGGTGACCATTCTGTGTTGGTCATTCCCTCGGGAAGATGTCAGCCGTGAAACGATAGCCAAGCAAATTGCGCTGGCATTGCGTGATGAAGTGGATGACTTACAAAAAGCGGGTATTGGTATTATTCAGATTGATGAGCCTGCATTACGTGAAGGGCTGCCACTGCGTCGTGATGAATGGAATGACTATCTGACTTGGGCGGTGGATGCCTTTAAATTAAGTGCCGCTATCGCTGATGATGAGACGCAAATTCACACCCATATGTGTTATTGCGAGTTCAATGACATCATGGATTCGATTGCTGCGCTGGATGCAGATGTTATCACCATTGAAACGTCGCGCTCGGATATGGATTTATTAGATGCATTCGAAGATTTTGATTACCCAAATGAAATTGGTCCGGGGGTTTATGATATTCACTCGCCTAACGTCCCAAATGTAGAGTGGATTGTGGCGCTATTACGTAAGGCTGCACAGCGAGTGCCAGTGGAGCGTTTATGGGTAAACCCAGATTGCGGTTTAAAAACCCGCGGATGGACGGAGACTCGCCAAGCACTGGCAAATATGGTGGAAGCGGCGAAAAAACTGCGAAGTGAGTATCAAAGCTAGTTCAGTAAAAAGCCCACTTTGAAGTGGGCTTTTTGTTATCTGTGCTGAGTGCAGATCTTAACCGAACAGTTTTTGTTTCAGTAAGTTCATGCCAATTGAGGCTAAATCGATATTTTCAGGTAGCACACCATTCGGGCTCGCGCTATCTACGATAGTCGGTAAATATTTAGCGACCATATCGGTTGCTTGCTGTGGATCTAAACCAACGCGTTGAGCGAGTTCTTGGATCCCTGAATCACCGAAAACTTGCATTAATTGGCTAGCATTAACTGGCAAATTTTCACCTTCAGCAATCCAGGATGAAACGATCCCGCCTAAGCCTTCAGTGTTAAATTTATCGACGACACCTGAGAGCCCGCCTTGCTTTTCAACCCAATCAATAACAGATTGAAACTGTTGCATTTTATCGCCTGCAACCATGCCTAACACTTGATCAAACAGACCCATTTTGACTCCTCGATAACGTAATTGATGCGTTCAATACCAAGTATGGAACATTTTACAAAAAATAATAGGCGGCTATTTTGGGGAATTTACTCAACAGGTCAATGAAAATCAGAAACAAAGAGGGAATTTAATAGGTATAAAAACCAGTAGGTCAGAAAACAACCAAATCGGTCACAATTTTTATCACACTTTCTTGTGAAGGGTAGCATCAGAATGTTAAATATAAAAATCAATATATATCAGTATATTAAGGTTTAATTGTTTAAAATTTATATTATCTTTAGTGTGATGATAGTCATGTGTTTGTGAATTTGGTTATGTGAAAATTCACAACATTCACCAGAATTCACAGTGTTTACCAAAACTAACCGTATTCACCAGAATTTATCATTTGTTGGAACTGACAACATCAGGGGGCTAGATGAAAAATACCGTTAACCATGTTGGCGTTATTGGTCTGGGTTCGATGGGGATGGGGATCGCGCAATCACTAATAAGAAATAAGATCCCAACCTATGGGTTTGATTTAAATCCACAAGCCTGTGAGGCGCTACTCGAATATGGGGCACAAGCCACAGGGCAAGATGCCGCGCAGTATGCACAACAGCTAGATGCGCTACTTATGGTCGTCGTTAATGGTCGGCAGGTTGAGGCGATTTTATTTGGTGGTGAGAAGCCACTGGTCGAGAAGCTTCGTCCAAATACTGTCATTGTGTTGCACAGCACACTGGCTGCGGAGCAGACAAAACAAATCGCGCAGCGCCTTGCTGAATACCAGCTTCCATTAGTCGATGCGCCTATATCTGGCGGAGCGATTAAAGCGGCAGAAGGCAAACTGACCGTCATGGCATCGGGTTCCCCTGAGCTATTCGCTCAGCTTTCTACGGTATTTGATGCAATTTCAGAGCGTCTCTATCGTGTGGGGGATGAAATCGGTCTTGGCTCCACAGTGAAAACTATCCACCAGCTATTGGCGGGGGTACATATTGCGGTTGCAGCGGAAAGTATGGCGCTGGCGGCAAAAGCGGGCATCGATTTAGATGTGATGTATGACATCGTCACCCATGCAGCTGGCAACTCATGGATGTTTGAGAACCGTATGCAGCATGTGCTTGATGGAGACTATACCCCTAAATCGTCAGTCGATATTTTTGTGAAAGATCTCGGTTTGGTGATGCAAACCGGAAAAGCGCTGAATTTTCCACTGCCATTGGCAGCAACGGCGCATCAAATGTTTATCTCAGCCAGCAATGAAGGTTTTGGTTTACAGGATGATAGCGCCGTTATCAAAACTTTTAAGGGCATTGCTTTACCGGAGAAAAAGGCATGACAGTGAAATTAGGTGTGATTGCTGATGATTTTACCGGCGCGACAGATATTGCAGGCTTTATGGTGCAAAACGGCTGGAAAGTGGTGCAGCTACTGAATGAGCCGAATGAAAACACTCCAATCCCTCAAGATGTGGATGCCATTGTGGTGAGCTTGAAAAGCCGTTCTTGTCCAGTGGATGAAGCCATTAGTGCCTCGGTAAATGCATGCCGCTGGCTGAAAGAATCAGCGAAATGTCAGCAGATTTTCTTTAAATATTGCTCAACCTTTGATTCAACAGAGAAAGGCAACATTGGTCCAGTAACCGATGCACTGATGAAGCAGTTGGGTACGTCATTATCGTTAGTATGCCCTGCATTGCCCGTTAACGGTCGAACCGTGGTACATGGGCACCTGTTTGTTAATGGTCAATTGCTCAATGAAAGTGGAATGCAGCACCACCCAGTCACACCAATGACTGATGCCAACCTGATGCGCGTAATGGAAAAACAGTCAGCCGGTAAAGCGGGGCTGATTAATCTGGCGACAGTGCAAAAGGGCAGCGCCGCTATCACTGAACAGTTAGAACAGTTACGCCAGCAGGGCATTAGCTATGCGGTTGTGGATAGCTTCACGATGGATGATTTACTGCCTATTGCTCAGGCTTCGCAATCACTGCCTTTATTGACGGGCGGATCAGGATTAGGGGCTGCCCTTGCGAATATAGATAGCCAAGTGGCTTGGGGACAAGGGGAAAGCCGCGGCACTAAGCCCACGGGTAAAGACAGAAAAACGGTCATTCTATCGGGAAGTTGCTCGCTAATGACCAACAAGCAAGTACAAAGCTATCAGCAAGTTGCACCTAGCAAAGCGCTAGATGTGGGTGAATGCATCAATAATTCAGACTATGCAACCGTATTGGCACAATGGGTTAAAGACCAGAAAATCACTGGGTTAGCGCCTCTGTTATATGCCACCCAACCGCCAGAGTTATTGAAGCAAACGCAGGAAAAATACGGTGCCGCATTATCGAGTACCGCGGTAGAAAATGTGTTTGGGCAAGTAGTGACGTTACTTCAGCAGCAAGGTTATAACACTTTTATTATTGCGGGCGGCGAAACGTCTGGAAAAGTAGTTCAAAGCCTTGGAACTGAACAATTAAGTATTGGCTCACCTATCGCGCCGGGTGTGCCTTGGGTACAAGACTTAGCAAGCGGTAACTGGTTAGCACTGAAATCAGGCAATTTTGGTCAAGAGAATTTCTTCCAGTTAGCACAGGAGATGGTTAATGAGTAATGAAAAGGCGCTACGCCAAGAGTTAGTGGATTGGGCGAAGTCAATGTTTAATCGCGGATACAGCAGCGGTGGTGCAGGCAATATCAGCGCACGCTTGCCGGATGGCTGTATTATTGTCACCCCGACTAACTCGAGCTTTGGCGATTTAAATCCTGAGCGCCTGAGCAAGCTCGATGCGCAAGGTAACTGGATTGATGGTGACAAACCAACAAAAGAAGTTTCCATGCATATGGCAATGTATTTGCAGCGTCCAGATTGCCAAGCGGTGGTTCATCTGCATTCACCTTGGCTAACGGCTCTATCCTGTTTGCCGAATTTAGATACCGCAAACTGCTTACCGCCGATCACGCCTTATTACGTGATGCGTGTGGGCAAATTACCTTTGATTGAATATTTACCACCGGGTGATGACCGTATTGGTGAAGAAATCGCAAAATTAGCACCTAATCATAACGCGATTTTACTCTCCAACCACGGCCCCGTTGTTGGCGGAAAAACCTTAAGGCAGGCGTTTTTCAATGCGGAAGAATTAGAAGATACCGCGCGCCTATACATTACATTGCGCCCACACGGCTTCACCACGTTAACGCAAGAGCAGGTTCATGAGCTCGAAAGCCGTTATCCACAGAAATGAGGCGATAGACATGGCTAAATTTGCAGCAAATCTCAGTATGATGTTTAACGAAGTTCCGTTTATTCAACGCTTTGAACGTGCCGCTCAGGCTGGTTTTAAGGGCGTTGAGTATCTTTTCCCTTATGAAGAAGATGCGGATGTTATTGCGGGTGAATTGAAAAAATATCAACTTACCCAAGCATTATTTAATATGCCTGCGGGGAATTGGGGCGCTGGCGAGCGTGGAATGGCGTCTATTCCTGGTCGTGAAGCCGAGTTCGCTCAAGGGGTACAAACTGCCCTGAAATACGCTTTAGCATTAGGCTGTAAACAAGTGCATGCCATGGCGGGTAAAGTGGATGAGAAATTCACACCTGAAGAGCAAAAAACGTGTTTTATTAAGAATATACAGCATGCTGCGGATGTGATGGCTGAGCACGGAATTCGTGTGCTTATCGAGCCGATTAATACCCGCGATATGCCGGGGTATTTCTTGACGACCCAAAAGCAGGCTGAAGCGCTGTTACCTGAAATCAATCGCGAAAACGTGTTTATTCAATTGGATTTATATCACTGCCAGATTATGGAAGGTGACTTATTGAAAACAATTGAGCGTCTTTGGGGTAAATTTAGTCATATTCAGATAGCATCAGTACCTTTTCGCCATGAACCTGATAGCGGTGAAGTCAATTATCCATGGATTTTTAATCAACTCGATGAAATGGGATATGAAGGCTGGCTGGGATGTGAATACCACCCAGCAGGACGCACCGAAGACGGTTTAGGCTGGCTAAAGCAAGCTAATTCCTAGGAGAACCGAATGATCCCTTCCGAACGTCGTGATTTTATTTATCGCTATGTCTATGAGCACCAAACTGTGTCTATCAATGACTTAGTTGGCTTAATGAATGTCTCTCATATGACGGTTCGACGTGATATTCGCATGTTGGAAGAGGAAGGGAAGGTTGTCGGAATTAGTGGTGGTGTTCGGTTAAATGATGCGTTACGCCAAGAGCTACCGTGGAGCGAAAAGGCAAGACTTCATCATCAAACGAAACGCGAAATCGGTCAATTTGCCAGTTCTCTGGTTGAAGATGGTCAGGTGGTTTACCTCGATGCAGGCACCACCACGTTTGAAATTGCCCGCGTATTAGGTGAGCGTTTTAATCTCACTATTGTGACCAATGATTTTTCCATCATGCAGTATTTGATGAATAAATCACAACTGAACTTGTATCACACTGGTGGGCAAGTCGATAAACGCAACCATTCCTGTGTTGGCAATACGGCGGCCGCTATGTTGCAAACACTG
Source organism: Providencia sp. JGM181 (assembly GCF_018257375.1). NCBI lineage: Bacteria > Pseudomonadati > Pseudomonadota > Gammaproteobacteria > Enterobacterales > Morganellaceae > Providencia > Providencia sp. JGM181. The sequence goes on from NZ_JAERJY010000015.1 coordinate 12,880, forward strand.
AACGTGGATATTGCGTTTATTAGTACCAGTTCATGGGATCTGCAACATGGGGTTTCCACACCGCATGAGGAAAAAGTCCAAATAAAACAGACTTTATTGGATGTCGCTCGTCGGTGTGTACTGGTTTCAGATAGCAGTAAATTCGGTAAATACGGTATGTTCCGTGTCTGCCCATTAGATCAATTGCACGACATCATTTGTGACCAACATTTACCGTCTGATGTGGTGCAACGGATACTCGAAAAAAACATAAAACTTCATTTAATAAATACATAAAAAACATCTTACCTACTGATGCATAGCCCGGCAGGGTTATAGCAAGGAGAATGACAATGAAAGTTATTATTACTGGTGGCGCAGGTTTTCTGGGCCAGCAGCTAGCCGCTGCTTTGCTTAAAAACAACCAAGGATTAAAATTTAACCAGCTCGTTTTAGCGGATATTCAATGCCCTACATCGCCTATTGAAGACCCTCGTGTGAGTTGCGTTGCATTAGACTTAACCCAGCCAGAAGCCGCAGATAAGCTGATTGATGCGCAAACTGACGTGGTATTCCACCTTGCGGCGATTGTCAGTAGCCATGCTGAAAGTGACTTTAACTTAGGCATGAAAGTGAATTTCGATGCGACTCGCCAATTGCTTGAAGTCGCTCGCGCGAAAAACCCTGCCATTAAGTTTTTATTCACCAGCTCCCTTGCGGTATTTGGCGGTGAATTACCCGATGTGATTACCGACTTGTGCGTTGTTAACCCGCAATCTTCTTATGGTGCTCAAAAAGCCATGTGTGAATTGATGGTGAACGACTATTCCCGTAAAGGCTATGTGGATGGGCGCGTGATGCGCTTACCTACCATTAGTATTCGCCCTGGAGTCCCGAATAAAGCGGCATCTTCTTTTGCTAGCGGTATTATCCGTGAGCCTCTAAATGGGATTGAGAGTATTTGCCCAGTGTCTCCAGCGTTGGCGTTATGGTTATCTAGCCCAGAAACGGTGATCAACAACTTCATCCATGCGGTTTCAATTCCAGCAGAGAAATTTGGTCTTTCACGTACTGTGAACCTGCCGGGGATCACTGTGACAGTGCAAGAGATGATTGATGCCCTGCGTGATGTCGCTGGTCAACAAGCGGTTGATTTAATTCGTTTTGAGCCTGATGAAGCCGTCAACCGCATTGTGGCAAGCTGGCCGGGTAAATTCGATATTCGCCGTGCACTGGATTTAGGTTTTAAAGCTGATGGGTCATTTAGCGATGCGATCCGTTCCTTCATTAAGCACTACGGCTGTGCAAAATAGGAGATTAAATAATGTCCTATATTCCTATTATTGGCCTCGCGGTGGCCATATTTGTCCTTATCTTTTTAGTATTGCGAACGCGGGTTCACGCCTTGTTAGCGATGTTGATTGCGGCTGCAATCGCAGGGTTATCAGGGGGATTAACTGCGGCGGAAACCGTCACCGTTATTACAAAGGGCTTTGGTTCGACCCTCGGTAGCATTGGTATTGTTATCGGTCTCGGGGTAATGATGGGAAGGGTGCTGGAAGTGTCCGGTGCTGCTGAGCAGATAGCTTATAGTTTTATCAAATGGTTAGGTAAAAAACGCGAAGAGTGGGCGCTGGCAATTACCGGTTATATTGTCAGTATTCCTATCTTTGTAGACTCTGCATTCGTTATCTTATATCCGCTGGCAAAAGCGTTAGCGAAGAATGGAAAACGCAGTATTTTAACTCTTGGTGTTGCATTGGCGGGTGGTTTAGTTGTTACCCACCATACTGTGCCGCCAACTCCAGGTCCTCTCGGTGTTGCCGGGATCTTCGGGGTTGACGTTGGTGCCATGATTTTAGCGGGTATGACGCTGGCAGTGCCGTGTGTCATCGGGATTGTGTTCTACGCCAAATGGTTGGGAACTAAATACCCTGAATTCATGCCAGATGAAACGGGCAGCGAAGATTTAAAAGAAGTGCATGCGCGTTACATGGAAGAAAAAGCCAATAAACCATTACCAAGCTTATTCTTATCATTGTTACCAATCATCACGCCAATTCTGTTGATCTTCATTAATGCTATCAACGGGTTATTACTGAAAACAGCCGCATTCCAAGGCATGGATGATAACTGGTATTTCCAATCATTCCAATTCTTGGGTGCACCGATCATTGCCTTGTCCATTAGCGTCCTTATTTCGGTCTATACGTTAATGCCAAAAGCGTCGAAAGAAGAAGTTATCGACCGTATGGAAGAAGGTTTGCAAGCGGCGGGTATCATCTTGCTTGTGACCGGTGCTGGTGGAGCATTAGGGGCAGTATTGCGTGATAGCGGGACGGGAACCATTCTTGCAGAGCATGTGGCGAATTTACCGATTACACCTGTATTAATCCCGTTTATTATCGCGACATTAGTGCGTTTAATTCAGGGGTCTGGAACGGTAGCAATGATCACCGCAGCTTCTATCTCTGCGCCAATCATTAGCCAAATTCCTGATATCAACTTATTAGTTGCGGCCCAAGCGGCAACGATGGGATCTCTGTTCTTCGGTTACTTTAACGACAGCCTTTACTGGGTGGTGAACAGAATGATGGGGATCAAAGACGTTAAACAACAAATGATTGTTTGGTCTATTCCAACAACAATAGCTTGGGCTATCGGGTTGGTTGGGGTCTTGATCCTTGATGTCGTGTTGTAAATCTAGCACATTGATATTATAGTATTTTTTTCTTCTGCCTAATAAAAGCGCCCATTCGGGCGCTTTCTTTCGATAATCACAAACATTCATCTATACTGGGTGTATCTCATTATTCACATTCATCTCAATAAGACTTATTTGTGATCATGATCTCGTTTTAATGAAATTCAAGTGAATCTGTTTCCATTAAAGTAGATATTGGTCACTAAATTAATCAAAGCTAAGCGCTATATTGACAATAATGTACTAATTCAATGATGCCATTGTGTAAAGGAGTTTGATATGTCTGACGTTTTCCACTTAGGTTTAAAAAAGAGTGACTTACAGGGTGCAACCGTTGCTATTGTTCCTGGGGATCCTAACCGTGTTGAAAAAATTGCACGTCTGATGGACAACCCTGTACATCTGGCTTCATTACGTGAATTCACTTCATGGCGTGGCGAGCTCGATGGCAAAGCTGTGATTGTCTGCTCAACAGGTATTGGTGGTCCATCAACCTCTATCGCAGTTGAAGAACTGGCTCAGTTAGGTATCCGTACTTTCTTACGTATTGGTACAACAGGTGCAATCCAAGAAAACATCAATGTGGGTGATGTACTTGTCACCACAGGTGCTGTTCGTTTAGATGGCGCAAGCCAGCACTTTGCACCACTGGAATTCCCAGCAGTCGCTGACTTCACTTGTACTAATGCGCTGTATGCTGCGGCGACAGAAGCGGGTGCAACCGTACACGTCGGTATTACCGCATCTTCCGATACCTTCTACCCAGGTCAAGAGCGTTACGACACCTACACAGGTCGCGTAATGCGCCACTTCAGAGGCTCAATGAAAGAGTGGCAAGACATGGGCGTAATGAACTATGAAATGGAATCAGCAACACTGTTAACTATGTGTGCAAGCCAAGGCCTGCGTGCGGGTATGGTGGCTGGGGTTATCGTAAACCGTACTCAGCAAGAAATTCCAAATGAAGCTCTATTGAAAAAAACAGAAGGCAATGTTCTGAGCATCGTTGTCGAAGCTGCTCGCCGCCTGCTGTAATCCTAATTAGCTGACCCGTTTACTGACTTCACTCGGTTGTGGATTTTCGGTAAACGGGTTCAGTTATCATCGTTATACCCACGTATCTTAAATATTCTTGTATCTCTAATTGATCAGCGCAAAATTTATTTTCTCGCGTTTTTCTTATTCACTTCATCTATGAATCTGTTATTGTCATTTAAAACAATTAATAGAAGCCTCTTAAGTTACTCAAATTACAAGTAATTGATGATTTCGTTTATTTTTAGTTTGAGCAATGACAGAGCTAAAAAGGGAAAACGTATGTCAACAAAACCTTACCTTCACCCCTCTGTGTTGCCTTTAACCGGTGGAATTAACTTTCGTGATTTAGGGGGAAAAAAGCTTTCCAATGGTGGAAAAATAAAGCCCGGTGTTTTATTTCGTTCTGGGGCGCTCGACCGCTTAACCCAAGATGATGAAAAAGTTTTACAGTCACAAAACCTTTTCCAAATCATCGATTATCGCGATGAAGCTGAAATTTTAGATAAACCAGATGTGGTGTGGAGTGGCGCTCATTATGTGCATGCCCCTGCAAACCCGCTGGCAAAAGAAGTGAGTGCAAACCTTGATAAACTCACTCCTGAAGTGCTGGAACAGTTTGATCCTCAAGCCTTTATGTTCCGCCTCTATGAGTTGCTTCCGTTGAACAATGCCGCTTATCACCAATTAGTGAACATGTTGAAGCAGCCAGAAAAAGGTGGGCTTGTGCAACACTGTGCTGTGGGTAAAGACCGGACAGGGGTTGGCTCGGCTCTCGTGCTGTTTGCGCTGGGCGCAGATGTGAATACTGTGATGGATGATTACCTTTTAACGAACGAGACGTTAGCGCCATTTCGTAACCATTTACTCGAAGAATTTTCCAAGACCATGAGTGAAAATGTGGTGAAAAAATTCGAGTATGTATTTTCTGTTCGTGAAGAGTTTTTACAAACTGCATTGAAAAGCATAGAAAATAACTATGGAAGTGTGGATAACTGGCTAGAAAAAGACTTTGGTTTAGATAACGCTCAGCGCGGTGTACTTCAAAGTTACTTCCTCGAATAAACCTCTGCGGAATTGAAGTTGCAACGCGTCAGTTTTGTTGCAACTTTATTTACTTCCAAGAACTATAATATGTTTACTTAGCTGAATAATAGTTACTTAGTCGACTTATAGTTAACAAATCAATCTTAAACTGTAGGAATTCGCCCTTGAGTATTAATGAAATTGTCACGGTCATTACAGAATTTACTCGCGCTCATGAAGTGTGGGCGATCCCTATTGTTTTCATTCTTGCGTTTGGTGAATCCCTCGCGTTTTTATCGTTATTACTCCCTGCGACCGTTATTTTACTTGGTCTGGGCGCATTGATTGGTGAAAGTGAAATTGCCTTTTTTCCGATTTGGTTAGCCGCTGCATTAGGTGCATTTTTTGGGGATTGGGTCTCTTATTGGTTTGGTTTTCACTATAAAGAAAAAGTTCGTGAAATGTGGCCAATTTCCCGCAATCCTGAAATGATCGACAAAGGGCATCGCTTCTTTGAAAAGTGGGGTGTTTGGGGAATATTCTTCGGTCGATTCTTTGGACCATTACGCGCGGTGGTACCGCTTGTTGCAGGGATTTGTGAAATGCGGCAACGACATTTCCAAGTCGCTAACTTAGCCTCTGCGATGATTTGGGCGTTTGGTATTTTAGCCCCCGGTGCGCTTGGTTTACGTTGGTTTGCGAGCTGGATGGGATAAGCTGCGAAGCCACTCGCAAAAAGTAGCCGTTGGGAGATTTACCTCTGGACACTTATACAGTATCCAATTACCTTACTCTAGATTTTAAAAAGTAAGGATTGATTCGTGGATACCTCTCTTTTATATGCAATTATTGGCGCCTTAAGTGGCATTTTGGTCGGCGGTTTAGCGGTCTGGTTTTCTATTGTCCAAAAAATAGCGGGAAAAGAGCGAGAGCTACAAGAGGTATACCGCCAATTGGCGGTGAGCGATGAAAAAAATGTGCATTTAGCCCAGTGGAAAGAGGAATGTGACAGGCTCGATCAGGAGCTACGTACACAGCGGGATATTAACCGCGAACAAGAAGCAGAGCTGCGGGAAGTGATGACCCGCTTTGAACAGACGCAACTTGCCAATGAAGAAAAACAACGGATTTTACAAAACAGCGAGCAACGCCTTACGGCTCAGTTCGAAAATTTAGCGAACCGTATTTTTGAGCAGAACGAACGTCGAGCATCCGAACAACATCAGAAAAATTTAATGGCTATGCTGTCACCGTTTCGTGAGCAACTTGAAGGGTTTCGCCAACAAGTGCAGCAAAGCTATGGCGAAGAAGCCAAAGAGCGCCATACACTCACTTATGAAATCCGCCAATTACAGCAGTTAAATAATCAAATGACCAAAGAAGCGGTCAACTTAACTCGAGCCCTAAAAGGAGATAACAAAATCCAAGGGAACTGGGGGGAAACGATTTTAACGCGGATTTTAGAAGTTTCAGGGCTGCGAAAAGGCAGTGAATTTGAAACTCAGGTGAGTATCAACACCGGCTTCAATAGTCGATACCAACCCGATGTGATTATCCATCTTCCTGAAGGCAAGGATGTGGTGGTCGATGCGAAAATGTCGCTGGTGGCTTATGAACACTATTTTAATAGTGATGACCCAGAACAGCAGCAGCAAGGCATAAAAGAGCATGTGGCTTCCATTCGTAACCATATGAAAATGCTCAGTCGCAAGGACTACCATCAATTACCGGGAGTTCGCTCTTTAGATTATGTGCTCATGTTTATTCCGATTGAGCCTGCGTATTTATTAGCATTAAAAGAAGCACCTGAACTACTTGATGAAGGATTAAAACTGAATATCATGTTGGTTTGCCCATCCACCTTGCTGGTGGCAGTGCGTACCATTAATAATTTATGGCGCTATGAACGGCAAGAGCAAAATGCTCAAGAAATCGCAGATAGAGCCGCTAAAATGTACGATAAGCTGCGTTTATTTATTGATGATATGCAGGTATTGGGCTCGAGTTTAGAGAAAGCAAATCACACTTATTCTTCAGCAATGAAGCGCCTTGCTGAAGGCCGAGGTAATTTGCTTGCTCAAGCGGAAAGTTTTAAAGAGTTAGGTGTGGAAGTTAAGCAATCTATAGACCCTCAGCTAGCTGAGCGGGCTGACAAGTCTAATTGTGCGGAATCTTAGAGTTATAATAGGGTTTTCACTCAAAGGCTGGTACACTTCACAAAAAAGTTTGAACGATTAACAGGCATAATAGAAATGACCGAACCAACAAAAGAAACCATCGATTTTGGTTTCCGTACTGTAGAGAAAGAAGAAAAAGCTGGCCTAGTAGCAAATGTTTTTCACTCTGTAGCCTCTAAATATGACCTGATGAATGACTTAATGTCTTTTGGTATTCATCGTATCTGGAAACGTTTCACAATCGAAGCGAGTGGTGTGCGTCGTAATCAACGTGTACTTGACCTTGCTGGTGGAACCGGTGACCTCACTGCAAAATTCTCTCGCCTTGTGGGTGAAAAAGGTGAAGTGGTTCTCGCAGATATTAACGATTCAATGTTAAAAATGGGACGCGAGAAACTGCGCGATTTAGGCATTGTTGGTAATGTTAATTACGTACAAGCTAACGCAGAAGAGTTGCCATTCCCTGATAACTATTTTGACTGTATTACCATCTCTTTTGGTTTACGTAACGTCACCGATAAAGATAAAGCATTACGCTCCATGTTCCGCGTATTGAAGCCGGGTGGACGCCTGTTAGTGCTTGAATTTTCTAAACCAATTCTTGAACCACTGAACAAAGCTTACGATGCTTACTCATTCCATATTTTACCGCGTATCGGTCAAGTGATTGTGAATGATCCTGAAAGCTATCGTTACCTCGCTGAATCTATCCGTATGCACCCAAATCAAGAAACCTTGAAAGGAATGATGGAAAACGCAGGTTTCGAGCAAGTCTCTTATGACAATATGACCGGTGGTATTGTTGCATTACATAAAGGGTTTAAATTCTAAGATGGAAGCACCATCAGCGCATATTGAAAATCCTAATACTGTTTTGTATTCCTTGATGACGGCATTAATGGAAACCTCCTTGAACCATATGTTGTTCAAGGAAAAAGTCCTGCAACCTGCAAGAATGCGTTTAGCAGGTAAAGTGATGGGGATTGAGCTTAAAGAGCTGAATAAAACTCTGACACTTATTTTTGCTGAAAATCATGTTGATGTATTAAGTGAATGGCAGGAACCTGCGGATTGCACTATCAAAACGTCACTGTTTACATTGGTTAAGTTGAAAGATAAGCAGCAGCTTTCACAACTTATCAATAATGGCGATATTGTGATTGAAGGCGATATGCAAATTGTTCAACATTGGTCTTCATTACTGGATTTAGCTATCTGGAACCCAGCTCATTATTTATCGCCTTATATTGGTGATATTGCGGCAGAAGGCATCAGTAAAGTGTTGGGTAAAGGGGCTTGCCTCGCGTCTCGATTAGTCAGTCGTCAAAAAACATACGTTAAAGACATTATTCTGGAAGAGTGGAAAATGGCACCAAGCCAGCTGGAATTAGTGCACTTTAGCGATGAAGTTGAGCAGGTTTCAAATTCAATGAGTCAGTTAGAACAACGACTCAATCAGTTGGAGGAGAAGAATGACTCCCGGTGAAATAAAACGCCTTTACTTCATTATTCGGGTATTTCTCTCTTATGGACTAGATGAGCTGATCCCTAAAATTAAGCTGACATTGCCTTTAAGAGTTGGGCGGTTAGGTTTTTTCTGGATCAAAAACAAACACAAAGATAAAGATCTTGGTGAACGACTGCGCTTAGCATTGCAAGAATTAGGGCCGGTTTGGATCAAATTTGGTCAAATGCTGTCGACTCGCCGAGATTTATTCCCTCCTGCAATTGCTGACCAACTGTCATTGTTACAAGACAAAGTGGCGAGTTTCGATGGTAAATTAGCCCGTCGTTATATTGAAGAGTCACTTGGTGGCCCGTTAGAGCAGTGGTTTGATAACTTTGATGAGCAGGCTCTTGCCTCTGCGTCGATTGCCCAAGTTCATACTGCAACATTAAAAGAAAATGGCAAAGATGTTGTTTTAAAAGTTATTCGCCCTGATATTTTGCCTGTCATCAAAGCGGACATTAAGCTGATGTACCGTATCGCCAATTGGGTTCCTCTTCTTCCTGATGGACGACGTTTACGTCCTAAAGAAGTTGTGCGCGAGTACGAGAAAACCTTAATTGATGAGCTAAATCTTCTTCGCGAATCTGCTAACGCTATCCAATTACGACGCAACTTTGAAAACAGCTCTATGCTGTATATCCCAGAAGTTTACCCTGATTATTGCCGTGAAAACGTGATGGTCATGGAGCGTATCTACGGTATTCCTGTTTCGGATATTGCGGCATTAGAAGCGCAAGGTACGAACATGAAATTGCTGGCAGAGCGGGGCGTCAAAGTCTTCTTTACTCAGGTATTTCGTGACAGTTTCTTCCACGCAGATATGCACCCAGGCAACATTTTTGTTAGCTACGATCATCCAGAAGATCCGCTTTATATTGGTATCGACTGTGGGATCGTGGGTTCGCTTAACAAAGAAGATAAGCGCTATTTAGCTGAAAACTTTATTGCCTTCTTTAATCGTGACTATCGTAAAGTTGCTGAATTGCATGTGGATTCCGGCTGGGTTCCGCCAGATACCAATGTTGAAGATTTTGAGTTTGCTATTCGCACCGTTTGTGAGCCTATCTTTGAAAAGCCATTAGCTGAGATTTCATTTGGGCATGTGTTATTGAATCTGTTCAATACTGCTCGTCGCTTTAATATGGAAGTTCAGCCGCAATTGGTGTTATTGCAGAAAACCTTATTGTACGTTGAAGGTTTGGGTCGTCAGTTATACCCACAGTTGGACTTATGGAAAACAGCAAAACCATTCTTAGAGGATTGGATCCATAGCCAAGTGGGTATTCCGGCTATTACCAAAGCGTTAAAGGAAAAAGCGCCATATTGGGCAGAGAAAATGCCAGAAATCCCTGATTTGATCTATGGGGCATTAAAGCAGCACCGTTTCTTGCAGTCCAATATTGAACAGCTTACACAAGAGTTAAAGCACCAACGCACTAAACAACGTAAATCACAGTACCTATTAGGAATTGGGGCGACCTTTATTCTTTGTGGTAGCTTATTCTTTATTTCTGACTTAACCCGAATTGCAGCAGCATTTATGGCTGTAGGTGCATTGTCGTGGCTTGTAGGTTGGTGTAAAGGAGAGGATAATTAAGTAGACTTTGTTTTGCGACAAGTTTATAAGGCTGTGATCATTTCCGTATTTAGCGTTGGTTGTATATAATAGAGTTAGTTACAATTGATCCCAAAACTATAGAGGTATTAACAATGGAATCAACTTTTGCAATGGCTGCTTTCGGTAGTCCTTGGCAATTAATTATCATTGCTTTGCTTATCATTTTAATTTTCGGCACCAAGAAATTACGTTCTTTAGGTTCTGATCTGGGCGAATCACTTAAGGGCTTCAAAAAAGCAATGAGCGATGATGAAGCTGCAAAAGCGAAAGCAGAGCAAGAGAAGCAAGATGCTGATTTTGCACCGAAAAACATCACTGAACAACAGGCTCCTGAGAAAAAAGACAGCCCAGTTGAGAGCAAAAATAAAGAGCAGGGATAAACCGTGTTTGACATAGGTTTTAGTGAACTACTGCTAGTTGCGATCATCGGTCTTGTGGTATTAGGCCCCCAACGTCTACCAGTGGCAGTGAGAACTGTTGCTGGTTGGATTCGTGCTATGCGCTCTATGGCTGCTAATGTCCAGAATGAGCTATCACAAGAACTGAAATTGCAAGAACTGCAAGAGACTCTTAAAAAAGTTGAAGAGAAGGCGGGTTTGGAAACTCTTTCTCCGGAACTTAAAAAGTCGATGGATGACCTGCGTCATGCTGCTTTGTCTTTACAAAGCGGTTATCAGGCAACAACCAATGATGTCCAATCTGAGTTGAACAAAGCAAAAGAGATCACAGAAAACTACGATGCTGCGGTAAAGGAATCCCATGCTAGTTCTTCGCAAACTCAAGAGTCAGATCCTGATCCTGAGTATGCTGCTAAGATGGCTGCCGTTGTTGAAGAAAAACCTGCTTCAGCAACACCAACAGACTCTAAGCCACTCGATGCTAAAGTAACAAACTCCAATCAAACAGAAAGTGAAAAATAACACATGGCTGTCAATGATGCTCAACCACTTATTAGCCACCTGATTGAACTAAGAAAGCGGCTACTAAACTGTTTGATTACGGTATTAATCGTCTTTGCGGCGCTCGCTTATTTTTCAAATGATATTTATCGCCTTGTTGCTGCGCCTTTGATTGATAAGCTGCCTGTTGGTTCTCAAATGAGTGCGACAGACGTAGCATCGACGTTTTTTACTCCGATTAAACTAACCATGATGGTATCTGTATTTGTTTCGATACCCGTCATTTTGTACCAGGTCTGGGCATTTATCGCGCCTGCGCTGTATAAGCATGAACGTCGATTAATGCTGCCGTTACTGGTATCAAGTAGCTTCCTATTCTATTTAGGAATGGCATTTGCTTACTTTGTGGTATTCCCGTTAGCTTTTGGCTTCTTTGTAAAAACAACGCCAGAAAGCGTTAACTTTATACCTGATATCAGCAAATACCTCAGTTTTGTCATGACATTGTTCATGGCATTCGGGGCTGCGTTTGAAGTGCCAATCGCGATTATTTTACTATGCTGGACTGGCGTAACGACTCCAGAATCACTCAGACGTAAACGTCCATATATCTTAGTGGGTGCGTTTATCGTCGGAATGTTCCTGACTCCGCCAGATGTTTTATCGCAAACTCTACTCGCAGTACCAATGTACTTGCTGTTTGAGCTTGGGGTATTACTGTCTAATTTCTATGTTGGCAAAGGTCGACGTAGAGGTGATGACGAAGAAGAAGAGCCAGAAGAATAATCACGGTGACAACGTTATTGTGAAATAAAAAGCCCATTCAATCGATGGGCTTTTTTTATACCAGTTTGAAGCAAACATATCGCGAAAAACTTATTCAGACTCTTTTCTAAATTGCGTATTATCAATGACTTTTGCGACAGTGGTATTTAAGATGTTAAGCAAGAGGATTGAGCGCGACTCACCATTTGGTTCATTGAAGATGGCCTTAACGCCGGCAAAAATACCTTCAGTAATGACAACACTATCTCCCTGAGAAGGAAGATCCGGTGATTGAGTATGGCTGACGGGCGTCTGTTGTATGAGTTCAATTATTTCTTCAGGAACTTCAGCCGGTAATGCGCCAAAGCGAATAAAGTGGCTAACACCGCGTGTAGATTGGATAGTGGTTGTATGAATTTGCTCATGGTCGAATTTTACAAACAGGTAATTGGGGAATAACGCTTCAGTGATAACTGTGCGCTTGCCTCGAACGACTTTCTCCATTTCAGTCATTGGAGTCATACAAGTCACATGCTGTCGAGTTAAGTGCTCAACCGCTCTATCTAGTTGCCCTCGTTTGCAATACAGCAAATACCATTTTTCCATTTTTTGATCCCATCCAACAAATTTATGCTCATGATAACAAATTAAGGCATAAGAATGTGACTAATGATGAGTTGCACAATATTATTCATCTACACAAGTATAGATTAATTCGATAGTTACGAAATTAGATACACAATAAACACAGCAGTTAATACACTTTTTGTAGGAGACACCATGGATATCTTTTTACTGAGTAATGGCAAACTTTCCGGCAACCCTGTATGGCTAAGTTACGCATTACCAAGAATTAGCGAAATGATTGAACGTAAACAGATTAAGTCAGCAGTATTAGTGCCTTATGCTGTTTTACGTGGTTCTCACGATGAGCGTGCGGGGCAGCTAAGCGATGCTTTAGGCATTAAAGTAACTTCGATTGAACATTTTGAAAGCCCAGTCGAAGCCATCGAACAAGCAGACTGTATTCTGGTGAGTGGCGGTAATACATGGTGGTTAAACAAATGCTTGCATGAGAATGGCTTAATTGTTGCTATCCAACGTGCAGTACGTGAACGCGGTGTACCTTACATTGGTTGGAGTGCGGGTTGTAACGTGGCGACCCCAAGTATTCGTACAACGAATGATATGCCTGTGAGCAATGCGGTTATCATGCCGTCTTTAGGGCTGTTTCCAATGCAAATTAACCCACATTATATCGATGCGCATATTTCTGGGCATATGGGTGAAACACGAGATGAGCGCTTACAAGAATTCTGTGTTATTAACCCTCATGAAGTTGTTGTCGCGTTACGCGAAGGTAGCGGATTACAGATCAAAGGAAATGAATTAAGCTACTTCAGTGGTAAAAATGAAGGTTTCAAGCTGTTTCAGCACAACAAAACATTCCCTGAGCAATTTGATACCGTATCATTAAAGGATTATGTTCCGTTTGATTGCAAGTAAAGTGATATACTTAATCTGAAGATATTGATTATTAAGTATGTTTAACAGCAACTTGTAACCTTGGCTGGGAACCTTATAATGAGGTTCCCCCTGTAATAGTAAAAGAAGATAATGAAATACCGTGACCTTAGAGATTTCATCGCGCAGCTTGAAAAGCAAGGCGAACTAAAACGCATTACGATGGAAGTCGACCCTTATTTGGAAATGACTGAAATCGCAGATCGTACACTAAGAGCAGGGGGACCAGCCTTACTATTCGAAAACCCTAAAGGCTATAATATGCCCGTTCTGTGTAACTTGTTTGGTACAACCAAGCGCGTTGCTATGGGAATGGGGCAAGAAGATATTAAAGCCTTACATGATGTGGGTAAGTTGCTCGCTTTCTTGAAAGAACCGGATCCTCCTAAGGGTTTTCGTGACTTAATGGACAAGTTGCCGAAATTCAAACAAGTGCTGAATATGCCAGCTAAACGCTTAAGCTCAGCGCCTTGTCAGGAGGAAATTTGGGCTGGTGATGATGTTGATCTGACTAAGATCCCCGTTATGCATTGCTGGCCGGAAGATGCTGCACCACTGATTACTTGGGGCTTAACGGTCACTAAAGGCCCCCATAAAGAACGCCAAAATTTAGGTATCTATCGCCAGCAAGTCCTTGGCAAAAATAAAGTTATTATGCGTTGGTTGTCTCATCGTGGTGGTGCGCTGGATTTCCAAGAGTGGTGTCAGGCACATCCAGGTGAACGATTCCCAGTCGCTGTGGCGCTAGGTGCTGACCCCGCAACGATTTTAGGCGCAGTGACACCAGTTCCTGATACGCTATCTGAATATGCTTTTGCTGGGTTACTCCGAGGCAATAAAACGGAAGTCGTAAAGTGTATTTCTAACGACTTAGAGGTTCCTGCAGGGGCGGAAATTATCCTTGAAGGATATATTGAACCGGGCGAAATGGCACCAGAAGGCCCTTACGGTGACCACACTGGTTATTATAACGAGATTGATGACTTCCCAGTATTTACTGTGACTCATGTGACTCAACGTCGCGATGCGATTTATCACTCTACCTATACAGGCCGTCCACCAGATGAACCTGCAGTATTAGGGGAAGCGCTGAACGAAGTTTTAGTGCCTATTTTGCAAAAGCAGTTCCCTGAAATTGTGGATTTCTATTTGCCACCAGAAGGTTGTTCCTATCGTCTGGCGGTTGTTACCATGAAAAAACAGTATGCAGGACACGCAAAAAGAGTAATGATGGGCGTCTGGTCTTACCTGCGCCAATTTATGTATACGAAGTTCGTGATTGTTTGTGATGATGATATCAATGCTCGTGATTGGAAAGATGTTATTTGGGCCATCACAACACGTATGGATCCTGCTCGTGATACTGTCATGATGGAAAACACGCCGATTGATTATCTCGATTTTGCATCACCGATTTCTGGGCTTGGTTCCAAAATGGGAATGGATGCGACCAATAAATGGCCGGGAGAAACCAACCGTGAATGGGGACGCCCTATTGTCATGACGCAGAGTGTCAAATCCCGCGTAGATGATATCTGGGAACAGTTAAATATTATTGAAAAGTAAGAGGAAAATCATGGCAACTTTGAGCTGTAAAGTCACATCTGTTGAATCTATCACGGATACAGTTTATCGGGTTATTTTGTTGCCAGACGGACCTTTTCATTTTAAAGCGGGTCAATATCTTATGGTCGTTATGGATGAAAGAGACAAACGACCATTCTCTATGGCTTCTACTCCCGAAAATAATCAATCTATCGAACTGCATATTGGCGCGTCGGAATTTAATTTATACGCTATGGCGGTGATGGATCGCATTTTAGAACAGCAACGTATTGATATTGATATTCCTCACGGTAAAGCGTGGTTCCGCGAAAATAGCCAAAACCCGATGATCTTGATCGCAGGCGGTACCGGCTTCTCTTATACCCATTCTATTCTATTGGCTGCTTTGGCTGAAAACCCTCAACGGGATATTACTTTCTATTGGGGCGGTCGCCAGTTAGAGCATTTGTATGACCTCGGTGAATTGCAGGCTATTAGTGAGCGTTATCCTAATCTGAAAGTGGTCCCTGTTGTCGAGCAACCGGATGAAAATTGGCGTGGAAGAACAGGAACTGTTTTGAGTACCGTGCTAGAAGATTTCGGTGACTTATCTGGGCATGATATTTATATTGCGGGTCGTTTTGAGATGGCGAAGATTGCGCGGGATAGGTTTTGTAATGAGAGGGGGGCAAAGTCCACCCAGTTGTTCGGCGATGCCTTCGACTTTTTGTGATTTGAGTATCCCCGTCATATTTCAAGCCACAGGGGTGTTAGCTTCATAAAGCTACCCTATCACATACTCCAGTATGCTCAAGGGATAGCTTTACTTGCCGCCTACCTGTGACCTGAACTATTTAGGGGATGGACTGAGTTGTATTCAATATTCTGGTTGATTGGTTGATTGGTTGATTGGTTGATTGGTTGATTGGCTGATTGATTTCACTGAGCTGGTTCGTGGATAAAAAAATCCCGCCCCTGACTAGGCGGGAACATTGCAAGATACGACAATGTAACGGCAAAATGAATTAGACTCTTTCGATAATTGTGGCGATGCCTTGCCCAAATCCAATACACATTGTAGCTAAACCAAACTGCTTATCATGTTGTTCTAACTGATTAAGCAACGCAGTTGTGATTCTTGCGCCAGAGCAACCGAGAGGGTGCCCTAAAGCGATTGCTCCACCACTTAAATTCACTTTCTGATCCACTTGGCTTTCTGAAATTTGCAGCCCTTTTAGGCAAGCAATAGACTGAGCTGCGAAAGCCTCATTAAGTTCAATAATATCAATATCATTCAACGTCAGCCCCGCACGCTTTAATGCTAATTCAGTGGCAGGAACTGGCCCAAAACCCATGATTGAAGGATCGCAACCAACCACGGCCATGGCGCGAATTTTTGCACGAGGTTTCAATCCATGCAGTTTGGCATAAGACTCACTGGTAAGTAGCATGGCTGAAGCACCATCGGACAATGCTGACGAATTACCTGCGGTCACGGTACCACTGACAGGGTCGAAAGCGGGTCTTAATGCAGCAAGTCCTTCCAAATTGGCATCAAAACGGATGACTTCGTCATAGTTGATTGAAATAAGATTGCCATCAGCGTCATGTCCTGAAATCGGAACGATTTCACGGCTAAATTTACCATTCTTAGTTGCCGCTGCCGCGCGTTGGTGAGATCTCAATGCAAAGGCATCTTGTTCTTCGCGACTGATTTTATACATTTTGGCGAGCATTTCGGCAGTTAAACCCATGGCTCCAGAGGCTTTTGCTACGCGTAATGTGAGCTTTGGATTGAAATCAATACCGTGAGTCATTGGAACATGACCCATATGCTCAACACCTCCAATCAAAACGGAATGAGCATCTCCAGCCATAATGAAACGGCTTGCGTCATGAATGGCTTGCATCGAAGAACCACATAGGCGATTGACCGTGACCGCAGGAACTGTATGAGGAATATCAGTCAATAAAGCAGCATTTTTTGCGATGTTAAAACCTTGCTCTAAGGTTTGCTGAACACATCCCCAAATAATGTCATCCAACTCTTTCTTTTTCGCATTGGGATTGCGTTCAAAAATTGCATTCATCAGGTGTGCAGAGAGGTCTTCTGCTCTTACATGACGAAATACACCGCCTTTGGAACGGCCCATTGGTGTGCGTATACCATCAATAATGAAGACATTTTCCATAGGATTAACCTCTCGCAACTTTTTTAACATCAATAGCCACAACCGGTGGCTGCGGATAGTATCTGGCGTTAGTGGCCGCTTTTTCTTTCAATCCATTTGGAACTTGATAAAGCGGGCTTAAATGGGAGTAGGATTCCGCAGTTTTGACATAAGACTGGCTACCGAGTGTATCAAGATAGCAGAAAACACCTCCGCGGAATGGCGGGAAACCAAGTCCATAAACTAGCGCAATATCGGCATCTGAAGGGCTTTGTATAATGCCTTCTTCAAGGCAGCGAACCACTTCGTTCACCATTGGCGCCATCATTCGAGCAATAATTTCATCTTTAGTAAATGAACGCTTACTTTGGCGAATCGAACTTAATAATTCATCGGTTTTTGGGTCATCAATTTTCTTTGGCTTTCCTTTTTTATCTTTTTCATATTGATAAAAGCCTTTGCCATTTTTCTGACCAAAACGTTGTTGTTCAAACATAATATCGATGGCGTTCTTACCGACTTTTTGCATTCTTTGCGGAAATCCTTGAGCCATGACTTGCTCTGCATGAAATGCGGTATCAATCCCGACAACATCAAGTAGATAAGCCGGCCCCATTGGCCAACCAAATTCTTTTTCCATGACTTTATCGATTTCTCTAAAATCGGCGCCATCTTGAAGTAATAAGTTAAACCCAGCGAAATAAGGGAAAAGAACGCGGTTAACGAAAAAGCCAGGGCAGTCATTTACAACAATAGGGGTTTTTCCCATTTTATTCGCATAAGCAACCACTTTAGCGATGGCGGCATCACTGGTTTTTTCACCTCGAATAATTTCGACCAAAGGCATGCGATGAACAGGATTGAAAAAATGCATACCACAGAAGTTTTCTGGGCGTTTAAGAGAGTTCGCTAGTTCAGTGATTGGAATAGTTGAAGTATTTGAAGCCAGTATAGTCTCTGATGTGATTAGTGATTCCACTTCGGATAACACGGCGGCTTTTATTTTAGGGTTTTCAACGACAGCTTCAACGATCACCTGAGAATTATCAATGCCAGCATAAGATAAAGACGGATGGATAGAGGCTAAGGTTGTTGCCATATTATCTGCAGTGATTTTTCCTCGTTCAAATTGACCATTAAGCAGCTTTCTAGCTTCATCAATACCTAAATCTAAGGATTTCTCATTGATATCCTTCATCAGAACGGGAACACCCTTGCTCGCAGATTGATAAGCAATACCTCCACCCATAATGCCTGCACCCAGTACAGCTGCGTGTGCCGGTGCAGTAGAGGAACCTGCGATTTTTTTACTGGTCGATTTAACCTGTTGATCATTCAGAAAAACGCTAACTAATGCACGAGCAACATCACTATGAGCCAGCGGGACGAAAGCAGCAGTTTCATGTTTCAGTGCTTCATCTCGAGTGCAGTTTGCAGCTTTCTCGATAGCATTGACTGCACTCATTGGTGCTGGATAGTGTTTTCCAGCAACTTGATAGACCATACCTTTAGCAACGTTAAAGCTCATTGCTTGCTCTAGTGCGCTAAGTTTTAGCGGCTCAAGTTTTGGCTGCCGTGCTTGACGCCAATTTAATGCGCCAGAAATAGCTTGTTCGATGATGTGCAAGGCTGCCTGTGGTAATTTTTCAGTTTCGACAATCGCATCCACTAAACCGAGTTTCAGTGCTTGAGATCCACTCACATCTTTACCCGCAGTGATAATTTCCAGAGCGCTATCAAGACCAATAAGTCGAGGCAAACGGACTGATCCGCCAAAGCCAGGCATAATTCCTAACTTTGTTTCAGGTAAGCCAATTCTGGCATCGGGTGACGCAATTCTAAAATCGGTAGCGAGTACACACTCACATCCACCGCCTAGGGCATAACCATTAATTGCGCTAATAGTTGGAACAGGGAGATCTTCAAGGCGATTAAATATACTATTCGCGTAACCAAGCCATTCACTGAGGGTTTCTTTGGATGCGTCGAATAGGGATAAAAATTCTTTAATATCTGCGCCAACAATAAAAGCGGGTTTATCTGAGCGCAAAATAACGCCTTGTAAATCGCTTTGTTGTTCGAGTACTGCAACTGCTTCATCAAGTGAAGCGACGGTATGAGTATCCAATTTATTGATTGGTCCTGATGAGTTAAACACCAGTTCTGCAATACCTTTTTTCAACCATTGAATAGAGATTGTCTCACTTTGATAAAGCATGCTGTTCTCCTTTATGTGGCGGTCTTATCTGGTATGACCAGATGAAAATCAGTGTGACGATAATGTTAATTAAATGCAAATGATTAATAACAAAACTGGAAGGCGGCTCACAGGAATTAAGGTAAATAACACAAGGTGAAAATGATATTTCTATTAATAATCAATGCATTAATCTTATCTTGTCATTGAGTGCATACACGTTATTAGCAGAACGTGATAAGCTTGATTTTTCTAACTAATACTGAAAGGTTGAACGAAATGGAAAAACTGGCTGGACTCTACGCAGAACATATTAAAACGCTACAAAAAACGACTCAGCAAGTTTTGCAACGCAGTAAATTAGATGCCATCTTGATTCATTCAGGAGAGCCAATTCGCATTTTCCTCGATGATAGTGACTACCCATTTAAAGTGAATCCACATTTCAAAGCATGGGTTCCAGTGACGGACGTCCCGCATTCTTGGTTATTAGTCGATGGAGTGAATAAACCGAAGTTATGGTTTTACTCACCAGTTGATTATTGGCATAGCGTTGAACCTTTACCAACTAGCTTCTGGACGAAAGAAGTTGAGCTTATTCATCTGAAAAATGCGGATGAAATTAAAGGCTTTTTAGCGAATTTACCGAAAGAGCATCTAGCTTATATCGGCTCCTCTGCAAACAAAGCCGAATCTTTAGGTATTTCGACACACAATATCAACCCAAAACCTGTACTCGATTATTATCACTATCACCGTTCATATAAGACAGACTATGAGCTGTACTGTATGCGCGAAGCACAAAAAATGGCGGTGAATGGTCATTTATCAGCTTTCGAAGCTTTTCAAGCTGGGGCAAGTGAGTTTGATATTAATATTAGCTACTTAGAAGCGACAGGGCATCGTGATACGAATGTGCCTTACGGTAACATTGTAGCTTTAAATGAAAATGCAGCCGTGCTTCACTACACTAAATTACAGCAAACGACTCCGAGTGAATTACGTAGCTTCTTGATTGATGCTGGTGCTGAGTATAACGGTTATGCCGCTGATATTACTCGTACTTATGCGGCTAAGAACAAAAGTGAGTTTGCAGAATTAGTTGGAGATTTGAATACAGAACAACTCGCTCTGATCGCTTCAATTAAAGCTGGCGTGCGTTATACCGATTACCATGTAGATATGCATCACCGTATTGCGAAATTACTTGCTAAGCATGGAATTGTGAAAGGGATTAGCGAAGATGCTATGGTTGAAAATGGTTTAACAACACCATTTTTACCACATGGGTTAGGTCATCCATTAGGTTTACAAGTGCATGATGTAGCAGGCTTTATGCAGGATGAAGATGGTACCCATTTAGCTGCACCGAAAATGTATCCATTCTTACGCTGCACTCGTATTTTGGAACCAAGAATGGTGTTAACTATCGAACCGGGTCTTTACTTTATTGAGTCCTTGCTTTCTGCGTGGCGTACAGGGGAGTTCAGTCAGCACTTTAATTGGGATAAAATCGAGCACTTCAAACCTTATGGTGGTATTCGAATTGAAGATAATATCGTTATCCATCATAACCATATTGAAAATATGACTCGAGATTTGCATTTACCGTAATGAAAGCGTACTCAATTCCGGCAGAAACGATCTCTTTTTCGGAAGAGATCAAAAAAAGCCGTTTTATTACTTATATCGCTCATACCGAGGGTATTGACGCTGCGAAAGATTATATTCAATCGATTAAAGCGCAATACCCCGATGCCCGGCACCATTGTTGGGCATTTGTAGCGGGACGACCTGATGATTCCCAGCAGCTAGGTTTTTCTGATGATGGAGAGCCTACGGGAACGGCAGGTAAACCCATTATGGCGCAGCTATTAGGTAGCAACTTAGGTGAGATCACTTGCGTTGTTGTGCGTTATTTTGGTGGAATAAAGCTAGGTACGGGTGGGTTAGTCCGTGCTTATGGCAGTGGGGTTCAGCAGGCGCTGAAGTTGCTCCCAACACAAACTAAAGTCCCTCAAAAAATCTTCAATGTGGTATGTGATTACTCACTTATCAATGGAGTTGAGCAATTATTAGCTCAGGTAAATGGTACTATATTGCTCAGTGATTATAATGAGTCTGTATCTTTGCAAATTTCTATTCCTGCTACTTGTGAGCAGGAGGTCAACGATAAATTACGTGATATCAGTCGTGGGGAAGTTACTCTCTTAGAACCGTCACAAGAGCAAACAGCATAGCAAGGAACCGGCCGAATGCATTTTCGCGCAATAACTCGTATTGTCGGGTTACTCGTCATTATCTTCTCTTTTACTATGGTCATACCTGGTATTGTCGCACTGATATATCGCGATGGTGCGGGACGAGCATTCAGTCAAACTTTTATAACGGCGTTGCTGATTGGGCTTTTTTTATGGCTGCCTACGCGAAATAGTCGACATGAATTAAAAGCAAAAGAAGGTTTTTTAATTGTTGTTCTGTTTTGGACGGTGCTAGGGAGTGTCGGGGCACTGCCGTTTATCTTCTCTGAAAAACCCAATTTATCTGTTACAGATGCCTTCTTTGAGTCCTTTTCTGGGCTAACAACCACCGGTGCAACAACTCTGACGGGATTAGACTCTCTTCCGAAAGCGATCTTATTCTATCGGCAGATGCTGCAATGGCTTGGAGGGATGGGGATCATTGTACTCGCCGTCGCGATTTTGCCTCTCTTAGGTGTCGGGGGGATGCAGCTCTATCGTGCAGAGATGCCGGGGCCATTAAAAGATAACAAAATGCGTCCGCGAATTGCGGAAACAGCAAAAACCCTTTGGCTTATTTATGTGTTGCTAACTATCGCGTGTGCGATTGCATTATGGATCGCTGGTATGGATGTGTTCGATGCGATATCACACAGTTTTTCAACCATCGCGATCGGTGGGTTTTCTACTCATGATGCCAGCATAGGCTACTTTAATAGTCCTGCCATTAATACCATTATTGGCGTGTTTCTAATTATCTCGGGTTGTAACTTTGGCTTGCACTTTGCTGTTTTAACGGGAAGAAGCCTCGGAATTTATTGGCGCGACCCTGAGTTTAGAATGTTCATCAGTTTCCAGTTTGTTCTAGTCGTGATCTGTACCGCGGTGCTGATGTATCACTCCGTATATGCTGGCTTTGGGCAAACGTTGGATCAAGCCTTTTTCCAAGTGGTCTCGATGGCGACCACTGCGGGTTTCACCACTGACAGTTTTTCTGGCTGGCCGCTGTTCTTGCCAATGCTTCTACTATGTGCGGCGTTTGTCGGTGGTTGTGCAGGGTCAACGGGTGGGGGATTAAAAGTGATTCGTATCCTTTTACTGTTCCTGCAAGGTTCCCGAGAGTTAAAACGATTAGTGCATCCTAATGCGGTCTATACCATTAAATTAGGACAAAGGGCGCTGCCAGAAAGGATCATTGAAGCTGTCTGGGGATTCTTCTCTGCTTATGCTTTAGTTTTCGTGGTTAGCTTGCTGCTTTTAATCGCCACTGGGGTGGATGAGTTTTCTGCATTCTCAGCGATTGCGACAACGTTGAATAACTTAGGCCCTGGCTTAGGTACTGTTGCTGATAACTTCACGACAATGAATCCTGCAGGTAAATGGATTTTAGTTGTCACGATGCTGTTTGGTCGTTTGGAAGTGTTTACTTTATTAGTATTACTGACCCCTACTTTCTGGCGTGAGTAATATAGCTGCGCCGCTAACGTATATAGATAGTAACGATTAGGAATAAAAATGAGTTATCTACTTTTGCACTCAAGCACCGATGGGCAAACCAAAAAAATCATACTTAAAATGGCAGATCAATTACGTCGCGCTGGGCGTGAGTGTGATATTCGTGATTTGAATTCAGATAAAAGTTTTAACTTATCTGCTTACGAAAAGGTGCTAGTGGGAGCTTCTATTCGTTATGGGCATTTCAATAAGCAGTTAGTGCGTTTTGCTACAACCCATCAAACTCAACTTAATTCGATGAAGACGGGGTTCTTTGCCGTTAACCTTACAGCAAGAAAAGAAGGCAAGAATACCGTTGAGACGAATGCCTATACTCGTAAGTTCTTAGAGAAGTGCCCATGGCAGCCGACCGTGAAGTCTGTTTTTGCAGGCGCGCTGTTTTACCCTCGCTATAAATGGTTTGATAGAGTGATGATCCGGCTCATTATGAAAATGACAGACGGACCAACCGACCCAAATACAGAAATTGAATATACCAATTGGGATAATGTTGCGGCTTTCGCAACTGAATTTGATAATCTCTAGCTTGATATTTAAACAAATCGTGGTTGTTTTGCGCGATTTGTTTAAAAAGAAAACGGTCGAATAAAAATATTCAAAAAACACTTGCAGGATTTCTGCGACTCCCTATAATGCGCATCCGTTGTCACGACAAACCGGCTCGAAGAAAACCTCGAAGCCCCGTGATAACAGAGGTGAA
>NZ_JAERJY010000160.1:0-7785 GCF_018257375.1 Providencia sp. JGM181
GTATTTATATCGATGATAGTCGCAGCGTAACTAAGTGAGTGAATTAAGCAATTTGTTTTTATTTTAAATAACCGAATTACACCAGGCAGCAAAGAAACCTATTAATTAAATTAACGATTAATAGAAATTAATTATATCTATCCGATTAAACAAAACATTAACCCTATGTTGATGAGCATGGCTGTATCTGCACATCATCTCTGAGGAATATAACGATGAATATGAAAAAATTAGTTTTACCTTGCTTAATGGGCGCCGCACTGTTTTCCAACATGGCGATGGCTGAATCACAGAAAGCACAAAAGCCATTTACTATGGGTGTCGTGGTAAAAGTGGGGGGAATTCCTTGGTTTAACGTCATGGAGCAAGGGATCACCGAAGAAGGTAAAAAACTCGGCGTTAATGCATTCCAAGTGGGTCCAACCACCGCTGACCCTGCGGAACAAGTTCGTGCAATTGAAGATTTAATCGCGAAGAAAGTCGATGTTATCGGCGTCGTTCCTAACGATGCAAAAGTCCTTGAGCCGGTTTTAAAACGCGCCCAAGAAGCAGGCATCAAAGTCATTACTCACGAATCCCCAGATCAAAAAAATGCGGATTGGGATTTCGAATTGCTGGATACCCAAAGCATGGGTGCTAACCATATGAAAGATATGGCAGCATGTATGGGTGAAGAAGGTAAATACGCCATGTTCGTTGGCAGCCTGACTGTACCACTCGTCAACGAATGGGCTGATGCGGCAATCGCTTACCAAAAAGCACATTATCCAAAAATGCAAATGGTCGATGACCGCTTTGGTGTCGCGGAATCCGTTGATGATTCTATGCGTACTGCAAACGACCTGCTGTCTAAGCATAAAGATCTGAAAGGCATTATGTCATTTGGTTCTCAGGGGCCTATCGGTGCGGGTCGCGCCATCGACAAACGCCGTAAAAACGCTGAAACCTGTGTATTCGGTACATTTACACCGGGTCAAGGTATCAAATTGTTAGAAAAAGGTGCAATTGACGGTGGTTATATCTCTAACCCGAAAGTGGCTGGTCAAGTTTTCGTTCAAGTCGCGACGGCAATGATGAATGGCGAAGAGATCAAAACTGGCGTCAGCATCGGTGATATGGGTGAGATCAAGGTGAGTGGCAATACCATCCTCAGCGACAACCCAGTTAACCTGAATATTGAAAACACCAAAAAGCTGGTTGAAGTCGGTCTGTAAGTTCGCACTACATAATAAAAATACGACAACAGTATTATTTAGTTCCACATAGTTTAAGTGACAGCAGCACCCTATTTAGGTCTGATAGCGGTGTCTGTTGTCACTCTGAATCTGACGACACAGTCAACACCAGGACTCCACTATGACAGCCGAAAAAAACTCCCCACTGATTACGTTACGGGATCTTTCCAAAAGCTTTGGTGGTCATCGTGCATTACGCAATATCGACTTGACGCTAAACAAAGGTGAAGTTCATTGTTTAGCGGGCACCAATGGCTGCGGAAAAAGTACGTTAATTAAAACCATTAGCGGCGTTTATGCTCCCGATGAAGGTAGCGAAATTGAAATAGATGGCAAACGATACTCTCGCCTGACCCCAGACAAAGCGCGAGAGCTTGGCGTTCAAGTTATCTACCAAGACTTATCCTTATTTCCTAACTTAACCGTGGCAGAAAACATCGCCTTTGAACTGAATTTAAACGGTTATTTTGGTTGGTTTCAAAAAGGGAAAGTGAGGGAAAAAGCGTTACAAATTCTCAAAGAACTTGAGTTCACCATTGACCCTGATACCCCAGTGCAGTTTCTCCCCATTGCCCAGCGTCAGCAAGTAGCCATTTGCCGCGCACTGGTTGCGGATGCACGCTTAGTGATCATGGATGAGCCAACGGCCTCGTTAACTCGCACCGAAGTTAATCAGCTACTTTCTACCGTGAACTACTTAAAAAACAAAGGTATCACCGTTGTTTTTGTCAGCCATCGGTTAGAGGAAGTGAAAGAGATTTCTGACCGCATTACCGTTATTCGTGATGGGCAGAAAATGGGCACATGGCCAGCAGAAGACCTGACCACGCGTAAAATCACCGAGCTGATGACAGGGCTTGATATTGTTCATGAGCGCAAATTACCCAATAACGCAGAAGAAACTCACACAGTCTTAGAACTGAAAAATCTCAGCCGTGCTGGGCAATACCAGAATATTTCCCTGTCATTAAAGCGCGGTGAAGTACTGGGACTTTGCGGATTATTAGGCTCTGGTCGTACCGAGCTTGCCCTTTCTCTGTTTGGGATAACCCGCCCTGACAGCGGCGAAATGATCGTCGAAGACAAGCCAATTATCTTCAAAAATAATGCCCAAGCTATCAAACATGGTATTGGTTACGTGTCTGAAGACCGCCTGACACTGGGGGCAATTTTGCAGCAGTCTATCGCCGACAATATGGTGATTTCGATTTTAGATCGCCTGAAAACCCCTCTTCATCTGATTGATGAGCAAAAATGCCAGCAAATCGTCCAAGAGTGGATCGCGGATTTGGATATTAAAGTGACCGACCCAAACAATGCTCTCTCCACCTTATCAGGGGGAAATCAGCAAAAAGTGGTGCTCGCCAAATGGATCCTGACGCGCCCTAAAGTGCTGATCCTTGATGCCCCTACCGTGGGGGTCGATATCGGTGCTAAAGACAGCATTTACAAGCTGATCCATCGACTTTCTGGTGTTGGGATCGCCATTTTATTGATCACCGATGAAGCCTCTGAAGCTTTCTACAACTGCGATCGCATTTTACATATGAAGCAAGGATCTATCGTCAAAGAAATTGTGACGGATTCCATGACTGAGCAACAATTGGAGGAAATCATCAATGGCTAATTGGCAAAAACTTCGTCCGCAGTCTGTTGAAGGCTGGTTAATCTGGGTGATCCTCATCATGGTGGTGTTTTTCACCTTCATGAGCCCACAATTTCTCACTATTCAAAACTTGCTCGACTTAAGCGAAAGCTATGCTGTCACCGGTATTTTTGCACTGGGATTATTTGTGGTACTCGTCACTGGTGGTATTGATATCTCTTTCGCCGCCGTTGCCTCGGTTGTCCAATATGTGATTGCCACTTTCTTACTGCAAGGATTACTCGAAAGCCCAACCCTCAGTATCGCCCTTGCGATTGTCATCGGGATCACCTTTGGGTTGATCAACGCAATTTTGATTTACTCCCTCAATGTGGTGTCGATCATTATCACTATTAGTATGCAATCCTTGCTGTTCGGCATGCTGATGTGGCTAACCAACGGACACAGTATCTACGACTTACCGGATTGGTGGGTTGATCCTGTCACCATCCTGCCTTTTGAAGTGGATGGTGAATATTATCAAATTGGTTTGCCATTGATCGTGATGTTAGGGATCGCGTTTTTAACGTGGATCTTAATGAACAAAACCCACATTGGTCGCCAACTGTATGCGGTAGGCGGCAGCCAAGAATCAGCTTCACGTATTGGTATTCGCGTCTGGGTGATTTATCTGTTTGCTTACGGTTATCTCGGTGCGATGGCCGCTATCGGCGGCATGCTGCAAACCTATCGCATGAGTGAAGTGGTGCCTAGCGCCTTAGTGGGTGGCGAGCTTGATGTTCTCGCAGCCGCGGTATTAGGTGGCGCGAGTTTATCCGGCGGTCGCGGTAGCGTTATCGGTACGCTTATGGGGGTTTTCCTCATCGGTATCTTGAAAAACGGTCTGAACTTGATCGGGGTGTCTAACTACTTCGTCAATATCGTCATCGGTATGGTCATTCTTATCGCTATTTGTATTACTCACTACAAAAAGCGTAAAGAAACGGACGTAGGCTTTGTTTAACAGGAATATCACCATGAAAAAACAAGATTTTTTTAAAATTGATGGCTCTGTTATCGGACTGCTTTCAATCTTTTTGGTCGCTATTGCGGCTTTCAGTATCGCCATGCCAGGGCACTTTTTTACCCAGAATACCTTTTTAAGTATTACCTTTCAGTTGCCAGAGCTGGGTCTTCTGACCTTCGCCATGTTTGTTCCGATGTTGAGTGGCGGGTTAAACCTCGCCATTATCAGCACCGCTAACTTGACTGGCTTGTTTATGGCTTGGGTATTTATCAATTACCTGCCTGTTGATGCAGGAACGGGCACGCAGCTAATGTGGTTGGTCTTTGCATTAATCGGTGCCACCGTTATCGCCGTTATTATTGGCTGCTTAACAGGGCTAATGATTTCCCATATTGGCGCTCATCCTATTTTGGTCACACTTGGTTCCATGACTATTATCAGCGGTATTGGTGTTTACCTTACCAAAGGTGCCGCACTCAGTGGGATGCCGCCAGTGGTTCGCGCCATTGGCTCTGACACCGTTTTCGGTATGCCGATTGCCATGATTATTTTCATTGTGACCGCGATTATTTTGGCTCTGTTTTTAGGTCGCACCCGCCTTGGTAAAAATATCTATATGAGCGGCAGCAACATCAATGCGACGTGGTTTAGCGGCGTGCGTACCGACCGAGTGATGATCGCGATTTACACCATTTCAAGCCTGCTGTGTGTGTTGGCAGGGCTGATCATGATGGCGCGCTTTAACTCAGCCCGCATGGGATATGGGGATTCTTACTTACTGCTGACCATTTTAGCCATCGTATTGGGAGGCACAAACCCATTTGGCGGCGTCGGTAAAGTCAGCCGCGTCTTCTGCGCCTTGCTAGTTCTGCAAGTCATCGCAACTGGGCTTAGCCTGTTGGGCGTCAGCCTGCACTTCAATCTCGCGGTTTGGGGCATTACGTTGATCCTCGCTCTCGCCTTCAAATTCTTTAAAGAAAAATGGAGCGCTAAGCGTGCAATGACACGCAATCAACGCCTCAATAAAGCATCCGTACAAAATTAACTTACAGGGAATAAAGATGACTATTTCACGAAAAAACCCGATTGGTATCTATGAAAAAGCCCTTCCAAAGCACAGTAGCTGGAGCGAAAAATTAGCTATCGCAAAAGCGGCAGGATTTGATTTTGTCGAGATGTCGGTTGATGAAACGGACGAGCGTTTAGCCCGTCTAGATTGGAGTTTGGAACAACGCTTAGAGTTAGTAGCTGCCATCCAAAAAACCCAGGTACGCATTCCAACGATGTGCCTATCAGGTCACCGACGTTTTCCATTTGGTAGCCATGATGAAGATACCCGTCAAAAAGCCCGTGAACTCATGACAAAAGCCATTAAATTGGCTCAAGATCTGGGTATTCGTACCATTCAATTGGCTGGCTATGATGTGTATTACGAAGAGCAAGATGAAGGCACCATTGCCCGCTTTGAAGAAGGCATGAAATGGGTGGCAGAAATTGCCGCGGCTTCTCAGGTGATGTGCGCCGTCGAAATCATGGATACGCCATTTATGAATTCGATCACGAAATGGCAAGCGCTTGCCGATAAAATTCGCTCACCGTGGTTCCAAGTTTATCCTGATGTCGGTAACTTAACCGCTTGGGGTAGTGATGTGGCTGCCGAACTAACCAAAGGCATTGAAAATATTGTTGCTCTGCATTTGAAAGATACCTACGCCGTAACAGACAGTTGCAAAGGTCAATTCCGTGATGTGCCATTCGGTGAAGGGTGCGTGGATTTTGTGGCACTGTTCAAACAGCTTAAGCAGCTCAATTATCGTGGCACCTTCTTAATTGAAATGTGGACGGAAAAAGCCGATGAACCGCTGATTGAAATCATCAAGGCGCGCCATTGGATTGAAGATAAAATGCAGCAAGCGGGTTGGGAAAACTAAGGAGCCAACAATGAGCACATTTTTCATGGGTGTCGACCTTGGAGGCACCGTGATCAAAGCGGGGATCTACAGCCCTGAAGGCCAAGAGCTGGTGGTTGCTGAGCACCCTTTTCCCACTGAAAGTCCGCAAGCTGGGTTTAGTGAACGTAATATGGAAACCCTGTGGCAAGTCACCTGCGGTGTGATCCGCGAAGCCATCGCTAAGAGCCAATTATCAGCATCACAAATCGCAGGGGTCAGCTTTTCCTCTCACGGCAAAGGGCTATATTTACTGGATAAACACGGAAAACCTGTCAGAAACGGCATTGTTTCTTCGGATTCCCGCGCACAAGCGATTGTCGATCAATGGCACCAAAATGGTACCGCAGAGCAAGCTTATCCGCTGAGTTTGCAGCAACTTTGGGCATCACACCCCGTTGCCCTGCTCAATTGGTTAAAACAATATGAGCCAGACAGCTATCGCGATGGTCGTTATGTTTTAATGGTTCACGACTATATTCGTTATCGATTAACTGACCAGCTCACTTGCGAAGAGACCAATATTTCGGGCAGCCAACTCTATAACCCAACAACCTCCAGTTACGACCCTAAACTCTGTGAACTGTTTGGTATTGAAGAGGCTAATGACAAACTCGCCCCCGTGATTAACTCCGCACAGTCAGCGGGCTGCGTCACGACTCATGCCGCAAAAGAGTGCGGTCTTAAAGAAGGTACGCCAGTATTTGGCGGATTCTTCGATGTGGTGGGAGCCGCGCTGTCATCGGGTGTCAGCCAAAAAGATAAACTCAGTGCCGTCGCTGGAACCTGGACTATCTCCACGCGGGTTTTCGACAAAATCATGCCTGCCGATTACCCTTATGTGTGGGGCAAATACTGTATTCCCGGCACCTATTTTGTTCATGAAGGTAGCCCAACCTCAGCCAGTAACCTCGCTTGGTTCACTCGACACTTTTTCGACCAACGTTTGCAAGATTACAAAGTGCTCAATGCTTGCGTTGCTGAAGGGGCAACACGGCAAAACGATATTCTATTTTTCCCTTGGTTATATGGCTCTAACTATCACAGTAACCTGCATGGCGGGCTACTCGGGTTAAGCTCCCATCATACTGAAGGGGATATTGCCTACGCCATTTATCAGGGAATTGTCTTTTCTCATTTGCTACATCAAGACCGTATTGTTGGCATTGATGACTGCACTCAGGCTATTCGCTTTACCGGTGGACCAACCAACTCGGCGTTGTGGATGCAAATGTTCTGTGATGCCAGTAATCTGCCTCTTGAAGTGGTGGATGTTCAGCAGTCAGGCTGCCAAGCTGCCGCGCTGTGCGCCGCGGTCGGTTCTGAGTATTATTCTGGGTTTGATACCGCGATTGCATCAAGCACACCGAAAATCACCGCGTATCAACCTAACCTTATAGCTCATCAGCAGCTACGGGATAAGTTTGCCCGCTTTAAAGCAGTGGCAGATGCGTTGAGTTGCTAACCATAAATTGCCTCCCTTAACGTTCACCGGAAGGGAGGCATAACCGATACCCCTCACCAATTATCCCTCTCATTTTAGATATATTTATCTGATAACCAGACTTTAAACATTTAATTTTAACATTTTATTAACCTTCTTTTTTTAGCTTAAAAACCAATCAAATGTTAAATGCTAAAATAAATTAAATTTTTCCCAATTAATTAATTCGAGCAAATTATCAGCAAGATAAAAAAATAAATTCGCTCTTAATATAAAAAATGAAAATGCAGAAAATTAGCATAAATAAAGTCATTACATTTAGTAGTGTTAATAATCATATTTAAACATGAGTAATTAACAACCGAATACTCTCAAGAATGATGTGGGATTTATTTAGATTAAGGCTTGGAAGCAAAAAAAAGCATCAAATAAATAATTAACCTATTATGTTAAGAAAATCACAGTAAAAATAAAAAATCATATTTTTCATATTGATATAAAGAAAAATATGTATAGAGCAGAAAATAATCATCTATAACACTATC
>NZ_JAERJY010000161.1:0-7724 GCF_018257375.1 Providencia sp. JGM181
AAATTATAGCCATTATAATGTTTATATAATTAATGAAATAAGCTAATACTATTTATTAATTAAAATAAAAAAGACCAAAACATTTCTGCTTTGGTCTTTAATTCGCTTACATTTTGCTAAGAAAGAAAATTATTTTTTCTTTTTCGCTTTCGCGTTTGGTAAGTCAGTGATGCTACCTTCGTAGATCTCTGCTGCCATACCAATTGATTCGTACAGTGTTGGGTGAGCATGGATAGTTAATGCTAAATCTTCAGCATCACAGCCCATTTCGATTGCCAAACCGATTTCGCCCAGTAATTCACCACCGTTAACACCAACAACCGCACCACCGATAATACGGTTAGATTGCTTGTCAAAAATCAGCTTAGTCATACCTTCAGAGCAGTCAGATGCGATTGCACGACCTGATGCAGCCCATGGGAATGTTGCTGTTTCGTAGCTGATGTTTTTCTCTTTCGCTTCTTTCTCAGTTAAACCAACCCATGCAACTTCTGGCTCAGTATAAGCGATTGATGGAATCACTTTAGGATCGAAGTAGTGTTTCAGACCAGAGATAACTTCTGCTGCAACGTGACCTTCGTGAACACCTTTATGAGCCAGCATTGGTTGACCAACGATGTCACCGATAGCAAAGATGTGCGGCACGTTTGTACGCATTTGTTTATCAACATGGATGAAACCACGATCATCAACTTCAACGCCAGCTTTACCTGCGTCTAAGTTCTTACCGTTAGGTACGCGACCGATAGCCACTAACACGGCGTCATAACGTTGTGGTTCAGCTGGTGCTTTTTTACCTTCCATTGAAACGTAGATACCATCTTCTTTCGCTTCAACAGCAGTCACTTTAGTTTCTAACAGTAAGTTGAATTTCTTGCTGATTTGCTTAGTGAATACTTTAACCACGTCTTTATCCGCAGCTGGGATAACTTGGTCAAACATTTCAACCACATCAATTTGTGAACCCAGTGCATGGTATACAGTACCCATCTCAAGACCGATGATACCACCACCCATTACCAGCAGACGCTCTGGAACTTCTTGCAGTTCTAATGCATCTGTTGAATCCCAAATACGTGGATCTTCATGAGGAATAAATGGCAACTGAATTGGACGTGAACCCGCAGCAATGATCGCATTATCAAAGTTGATAGTGGTGCTGCCGTTTTCGCCTTCAACAACCAGTGTATTCGCGCCAGTAAATTTACCCAGACCGTTAACTACGTTAACTTTACGGCCTTTCGCCATACCCGCTAAGCCGCCGGTCAGTTGAGTAATCACTTTTTCTTTCCACAGACGAACTTTGGAAATGTCAGTTTTTGGCTCGCCAAATACGATACCGTGTTCAGCTAATGCTTTAGCTTCTTCGATAACTTTAGCAACGTGCAGTAATGCTTTAGAAGGGATACAACCAACGTTCAAACAAACTCCACCAAGAGTTGAGTAACGTTCTACCAAAACAGTTTCTAAACCTAAGTCAGCGCAACGGAATGCCGCAGAATAACCTGCTGGGCCTGCACCAAGCACAACGACTTGGGCTTTAATTTCAGTACTCATCATGACCTCTTTTTGTTTTGTCCAGCGGGGCCGCCGAATAAACGAATTTTCCACTGGTAAAGTACACACCGCAAGCAGTTTACAGAATTGTTAACATCCTGAAAAGGCTGAATACGTGACGTAACTCCCAACCTTTCGTTGCAACAGCGAAAAACTCTGCCCCAGCCTAAATAAAACAGACCGGTCAATTGACCGGTCTTATTAGTTACATTACCAGACGGCGAATATCGCTCATCAGTTGTCCAACTAAAGTGATGAAGCGCGCACCATCAGCACCATCAATCACACGGTGGTCAAATGACAGAGACATAGGAAGCATTAGGCGTGGAACAAACTCGCTACCATTCCAAACTGGTTTGATAGAAGAGCGAGACAGACCCATAATTGCCACTTCCGGTGCATTCACAATCGGTGCAAAACCGGTAGTTCCGATACCACCTAAGCTAGAGATAGTGAAGCAACCGCCTTGCATGTCAGCAGCGGTCAGTTTACCTGCACGTGCTTTCTTAGACACTTCGCCCAGCTCACGAGATAACTCCATAATGCCTTTTTTGTTCACGTCTTTGAAAACAGGAACAACTAAGCCATTTGGCGTATCTACAGCGATACCGATGTTGATATATTTTTTCAGGAACAGACGCTGAGCATCTTCTGAAATAGAGCTGTTGAAGCGTGGCATTTCTTCCAGAGCACGAGCAACCGCTTTCATTACGAAGACCAATGGCGTGATTTTCACATCCAGTTTTTTCTTCTCAGCTTCTTTGTTCTGCTGCTTACGGAACTCTTCAACTTCAGTGGTATCCACTTCTTCCATCAGAGTTACGTGCGGGATCATGACCCAGTTACGGCTCAGGTTAGCGCCAGAAATTTTCTGGATGCGACCCAGCTCAACTTCTTCAACTTCACCAAATTTGCTGTAATCAATTTTCGGCCATGGAAGCATACCCGGTAAACCACCGCCAGCTGCTGCTGGTGCTTCTGCACGTTTAATTGCATCTTTAACGTAAGCTTGAACGTCTTCACGTAAGATACGACCTTTACGGCCTGTACCTTTCACTTTCGCTAAGTTCACGCCAAATTCGCGAGCTAAACGACGAATTACTGGTGTTGCGTGAATATACGCATCGTTCTCAACAAATTCATTTTTGCTGTCAGCTGCTTTAGCTGGCGCAGAGGCTACTGGTGCGGCTGCTGGAGCTGCAACTGGTGCAGAAGCAGGAGCTGCTGTAGGTGCAGGTGCTGCACCCGCAACTTCAAAAGTCATAATCAGGGAGCCAGTTTTGACTTTATCACCAGTCGCAATCTTAATCTCTTTAACTGTACCTGCGAATGGTGCCGGTACTTCCATTGATGCTTTGTCGCCTTCAACGGTGATTAAAGATTGTTCAGCAGTTACAGTGTCGCCAACTTTTACCATGACTTCGGTAACTTCAACTTCATCACCACCGATATCTGGTACGTTAACGTCTTTGATTGCCGCTGCTGCTGGTGCCGCAGCTGGTGCTGCTGGAGCCGAAACCGCTGCCGCAGGCGCTGCGCCTGCAACTTCGAATACCATGATCAGCGAGCCAGTTTTCACTTTATCGCCAGTCGCAATCTTAATCTCTTTAACTGTACCTGCGAATGGTGCCGGTACTTCCATTGACGCTTTATCGCCTTCAACGGTAATCAGAGATTGTTCAGCCGTGATTGCATCACCTACTTTAACCATGATCTCAGTGACTTCAACTTCATCACCACCGATGTCTGGTACAGCAACTTCTTTCAGTGCTGCAGTAGCAGGAGCAGCTGGTGCCGCCACTGGAGCCGCAGGCGCTGCTGCTGGTGCAGATGCACCTTCTGCTGAATCAAAAATCATGATTAATTTGCCAGTAGTAACTTTGTCACCCACTGCAATTTTAATCTCTTTAACCACACCCGCTTGTGGAGATGGGACTTCCATAGACGCTTTATCACCTTCAACAGTGATGAGCGATTGCTCTGCTTCTACTTTATCACCAACTTTTACCATGACTTCGGTGACTTCAACTTCATCAGCACCGATATCTGGCACTTGGATTTCAATAGACATTGATTATTACCTCTTATGCCAAACGTGGGTTAACTTTATCTGGGTTGATGTTGTATTTTTTAATCGCTTCTTCAACGACTTTAACATCAATCTCACCACGTTTAGCCAATTCACCTAACGCTGCAACGATGACATACGTTGTATCCACTTCGAAGTGGTGACGCAGGTTCTCACGGCTGTCAGAACGACCGAAACCGTCAGTACCTAATACACGGTACTCACTGGCTGGAACATAAGTACGGATTTGTTCAGCGAACAGTTTCATGTAGTCAGTCGATGCAACAGCAGGTGCATCATTCATGACTTGCGCTACATAAGGTACGCGTGGCGTTGCTGATGGGTGCAGCATGTTCCAACGCTCACAGTCTTGACCATCACGCGCCAATTCAGTGAATGAGGTTACGCTGTATACGTCAGAACCAATTCCGTATTCCGCAGCCAAGATATCGGCAGCTTCACGAACGTGGCGCATCATAGAACCAGAACCTAATAACTGCACTTTACCTTTCTTGCCTTCTACTGAAGCCAGTTTATAGATACCTTTACGGATACCTTCTTCAACGCCTTCTGGCATTGCGTGCATGTGATAGTTCTCGTTCAGAGTCGTGATGTAGTAGTACACGTTCTCTTGTTTTTCACCATACATACGCTCTAAACCGTCTTGCATGATAACCGCAACTTCATAAGCGTAAGCTGGGTCATAAGAAATACAGTTAGGGATAGTCAGTGATTGAATATGGCTATGACCATCTTCGTGCTGTAAGCCTTCACCGTTCAGTGTTGTACGACCAGAAGTACCGCCAATCAGGAAGCCACGAGCTTGTTGGTCACCTGCTGCCCACATTAAGTCACCAATACGTTGGAAACCAAACATAGAGTAGTAAATATAGAATGGGATCATAGGCAGGTTGTTAGTGCTGTATGATGTTGCAGCCGCTAACCATGAAGAGCCTGCACCCAGTTCGTTGATACCTTCTTGCAGGATCTGACCTTTAGAGTCTTCTTTATAGTAAGCAACTTGCTCACGATCTTGCGGTGTATATTGCTGACCTTTCGGGCTATAGATACCAATTTGACGGAATAGACCTTCCATACCGAAAGTACGTGCTTCGTCAGCGATGATTGGTACTAAACGCTCTTTGATTGAGTTGTTTTTCAACATGACATTCAGTGCACGGACGAATGCGATTGTTGTTGAAATCTCTTTAGATTGTTCTTCCAGTAATTGACTGAAATCTGACAGAGCTGGAATTTCCAGTTTTTCATCAAATTTAGCGCGACGAGCTGGTAAATAACCACCCAGAGCTTGGCGACGTTCGTGCAGATATTTGTATTCTTCAGAATCTTTATCGAAAGTGATTAATGGCAGTTTTTCGATTTGATCATCAGCAACTGGCACATTGAACTGATCACGGAAGTGGCGAACGCCGTCCATGTTCATTTTCTTAACTTGGTGAGCAATGTTTTTACCTTCTGCTGTTTCACCCATACCATAACCTTTGATGGTTTGAGCTAAAATAACAGTTGGTTTGCCTTTGGTTTCTTGTGCTTTTTTGAATGCTGCATATACTTTCTTCGGATCGTGACCACCACGGTTCAGCGCCCAAATTTCGTCATCAGTCATATCTTTCACTAATGCAGCCGTTTCTGGATAACGGTTGAAGAAGTGTTCACGCACGTATGCACCATCGCGTGATTTAAATGTTTGATAGTCACCGTCAAGGGTTTCGTTCATCAATTGAACCAATTTGCCGGTCGTATCTTTACGCAGCAGTTCGTCCCAACGGTCGCCCCACATAACTTTGATAACTTGCCAGCCAGCACCACTGAAGATGCCTTCTAATTCATTAACGATTTTACCGTTACCTGTTACTGGGCCATCAAGACGTTGCAGGTTACAGTTAATAACGAAGACTAAGTTATCTAACTTATCGCGAGTTGCGATAGTAATTGCACCTTTAGATTCTGGCTCATCCATCTCACCATCACCTAAGAACGCATAAACACGCTGTGCTGAAGTATCTTTCAGACCGCGGTTATCCAAATATTTTAAGAACTTAGCTTGGTAGATAGCATTGATTGGACCCAGACCCATCGATACGGTTGGGAACTGCCAGAAATCAGGCATTAATTTAGGATGCGGATAAGAAGACAGACCATTGCCACCAATTTCTTGACGGAAATTATTCATCTGCTCTTCAGTTAAGCGGCCTTCTAAGAATGCACGTGCATAGATACCAGGGGAGATATGGCCTTGGAAGAAGACTAAGTCACCACCGTCATTATTGTTATGAGCACGGAAAAAGTGGTTGAAGCAAACTTCATATAAAGTTGCGGAAGACTGGAATGATGCCATATGACCACCCAGTTCTAAATCCTTTTTAGATGCACGCAGAACGGTCATTACAGCGTTCCAGCGAATTGCAGAACGGATACGGCGTTCTAAATCCATGTTACCAGGGTATGCAGGTTCATCTTCAACAGCAATTGTGTTGATATAATCAGAACTACCAGATGCACCAGCGGCAATGTTAACACCGCC
The DNA here is from genome assembly GCF_018257375.1 of Providencia sp. JGM181. NCBI lineage: Bacteria > Pseudomonadati > Pseudomonadota > Gammaproteobacteria > Enterobacterales > Morganellaceae > Providencia > Providencia sp. JGM181. The sequence continues at coordinate 6,171 of NZ_JAERJY010000161.1, forward strand.
TTTACGTGCTTCGCTTAATACCTGTTCGATAATAAACTGTGCACGATCAACACCTTCTTCACGGATGACCGATTCAATCGCCTGTAGCCAGTCGCGAGTTTCAATCGGATCCACGTCATTTTTTAACATATCTGACATGGTGTATTCCTTATCTGTTATCTATTTTATATGGTTATGTGGAGCCTATCTTCCTGCCATTTTCTTCATGTTAATGAAAACAGCGGGAAGATAGGCCCTGATGTAGTTGCCGCTTTATCTCTAACTAAGAGTACTCACAGTAATGTAGACGCAGCAGTCAGGATCTACACTACCAATTTTAAATCTGGTCTAGATCTGGATGTTGCTGTAAGCGACGTAGTGAACGCTCTCGGCGAGTCTGCTCACGCCCAATGTCCAGCAGCAAATCTTCAATAAAAGCAAGATGTCGATGAGACGCTTCTCTCGCTTTTTCCGGTTCCCTTGCGACAATAGCAGAAAAAATCTGTTCTCTATGCTCGCTTACTGCGTTGTACATCTCTTTACGGGTATATAGGAACTCAAAATTCTGGCGGATATTTTGCTCTAACATAGGGATCATGCAACGTAGCAAATGTAACAGCACTACATTATGAGCAGCTTCCGTTACAATCAGTTGATACTGTAATACCGCATCTGATTCCGCGTTAAGATCACCACTTTTCTGAGCTGATTTAATCAACTCATAACTTTGGCGAATACGCTCTAAATCTTCTTCCGTACCACGTAATGCCGCATAGTAAGCAGCGATGCCTTCTAATGCATGACGCGTTTCAAGAAGATCTAATTGAGATTCTGGGTTACCAGCAAGTAATTCGGTCAATGGGTCACTAAAACTTTGCCACATCTGTTTTTGTACAAATGTGCCACCACCTTGACGACGAGATAGAAGACCTTTAGCTTCTAAGGTTTGAATAGCTTCACGCACTGATGGCCTTGAGACATCAAATTGCTTAGCAAGTTCACGTTCAGGAGGCAGCTTTTCGCCGGGGCGTAAAGTCCCCTCGAATATGAGATGCTCAAGCCGTTGCTCGATTACATCTGATAACTTTGGTTGGCGAATTTTACCGTAAGTCATAATCTGCCATTTTCATAGTGAGTAATTATTGATTATCTAGTACCCAGTGTTAATTGGTCATACCAATTATTTTATGGCTTAATAAAGTAACAAAGTATTCACTATCTGTCCATAAAGACCTTGAGCTAAATCATAAAATCCTGCAAGTTTTAACGATTTATTTTAAAAAAAGCATTAATTAATAACCAAGCCTTGATTAAACAACACACAAATTTAACAAAAAATATGACTTTTTATGCCGTTAAAATTAAAACTGAACCGTTACAGCTTACCAATTTTCGCATATATAATCACAAAATGTGAATACAGACTCAAAGGGTAAACATTATGCACATTTTTATAAAAAAACGCCATGACCATAGTTAATGATTTGTTAAATTCATAGTTAGCAAAAATATACTTACGTAATTAATCATATGAAAACTGCATACCAATGGTAAAAAAATATCCCGTAAATATTC
>NZ_JAERJY010000162.1:0-7674 GCF_018257375.1 Providencia sp. JGM181
GTTTCCCATCCGTATACATAAGAAGGCACATTAGGCAGTGTCGCGGTGTAATTATTGACTTGCCCATAGGTTAAAAAAATAAAAGTAGCCAATATATACCTTACGCAATACCGAATTTATTAAATTAAGCCACTTAAACAAATTGATTAAACACAAATCAGTTAGGGGATACTATTATGAAAAATTTAACATCAATCGCTAAAAAAACCTTCTCTCGCGCAGTCATGGCATTATTACTCGTTCCTGCTTTTAGCGCCGTTAATGCCTATGCAGAAAACAGCGAACATAACGGTACCATCCAATTTACAGGTTCAATTGTCTATGCCTCTTGCTTGAATGAAGTAAATAATAATAATGTCACTTTAAATTGTCTGAATGACAATGACGATATGGTTGCCAATAGCATTGACCTGAAAAAGTTAGTAAAAACTCAAGGTTGGAAAGTCCTGAATGGCGGTCGAAGTGTCTATTCTTATGATTGGCTGAATGAAGACAAACAGATGGGTATGTTAACAATTAAATATAGTTAAAATTAAACGTTATGGAAATTGGGGTAGCCATGCTACCCCCCATTTTTTACTACATTTTCTTTATTTACATCTTCAAGCGAGTTTTCGCATCTACAATGGCTTTTGCTACCTGCTTTTGAGATACCCCACCTTTTGCTAATCGCTTATCAAGACAAGACTGCAGAGATAAAATCTCATACACATCCAGTTGGATAGTTGCACTGAATTTTTGCAAATCACTTAATGCCATTTCTTCTAATGCTTTCCCCTGCGCTATCGCAGCCACAACAGCTTCACCCACAATATGGTGAGCTTCACGGAATGGAACGCCTTTTGCGACTAAATAATCCGCCAGCTCGGTCGCATTTGCATAGCCTTGTTTTGCTGCATCTTCACAACGAGGACGACGAATTTGAATACCATCCAGAACAAGTACCGCCATATGCATACAATCTAACCACGTATCGAGGGCATCGAATAACCCTTCTTTGTCTTCTTGCATATCTTTGTTGTAGGCAAGCGGTAATCCTTTCAGTGTCATCATCATGCCGGTTAATGCCCCTTGAACACGGCCACATTTACCACGAATTAGCTCCAATGCATCAGGATTTTTCTTTTGCGGCATCAGCGACGAACCTGAAGTCACTTTATCAGATAACTCTACAAACCCGGCTTCGCCACTATTGAAGAAAATCAAATCTTCAGCAAAACGTGATAAATGTACCATACCGATACTTGCGTCGGATAACAGCTCTAACACATGGTCTCTATCAGAAACTGTATCTAAACTGTTACGCGTTGCGGAGGAAAAACCTAACCATGATGCCAATTGCTCGCGGTCAATATCATAGGCTGTACCCGCTAACGCCCCGCACCCTAATGGGCTGACATCTAAACGTTTTAAAGTATCTTGCAAACGACTTTCATCACGAGACAACATTTCGCAATACGCTAAACACCAATGAGCGAATGTCACTGGCTGGGCACGTTGTAAGTGGGTATAGCCTGGCATCACGGCATCTTGGTTATGTTCAGCAGTGATGACCAGCGCTTTTTGTAACTCAGTCACAGCTTCTAATAACAGCGCCACTTGGCCTTTACACCACAGTTTTAAATCTGTCGCAACTTGGTCATTACGGCTACGACCTGTGTGCAGTTTTTTCCCTAAATCACCGACCTTATCAATCAGTTTACCTTCGACCCAGCTATGGATATCTTCGGCGTCGCTTTGCAAGATAATCTCAGGATCGGCTTGCACTTCCGCCAATAGCACATTGAGTGCTTGCTCGAGAGATTTTTGCTCGCTATCAGACAGTACGCCAACCGTGACCAACGCTTTTGACCATGCCACTGAGCCAATAATATCCTGCTCAGCTAAGCGATAATCAAAACGCAGTGAATCATTGAATTGTTTAAACCGTTGATCTGCCTGCTGACTAAAACGTCCACCCCAAAGTGCCATAACGAGTCCCTACCTGATTGATAAAATAAGTGTCTGCCCGACAGCCTGATTTGGCTGTCGGGGTCATACTGATAAAACTATTTTGCTTTGTTCTGTTCTTTCAGCGCACGAATACGTGAAGAGAGCGAATAGAGACGGATAAAGCCACCAGCATGGCTATGATCGTAAACTTCATCTTCACCAAATGTTGCAAACTCTTCAGAGTACAGGCTCTTATCCGCTTTCTTCTGGATAGCAGTCACTTGCCCTTTATACAGTTTCAGAACCACTTCCCCCGTCACATCCTGAGCCAGGGATTCTGCCGCTGCTTGCAGAGAATGACGAAGTGGCGCAAACCAGCGACCGTCATACACCACATAAGACATTTCCAGACCTAACTGCTCACGCCACTTGTAGCTATCGCGGTCTAATACTAATTGCTCAACACCACGCAGCGCAGCCATCATGATGGTGCCCCCTGGGGTTTCATAGCAACCTCGGGATTTCATACCCACTAAACGGTTTTCTACGATATCGATACGACCCACGCCATGTTTTGCACCCAGCGTATTTAATGTTTCTAAACAACCCAATGGAGACAGGGCTTTACCGTTCACAGAAACCACTTCACCGTGTTTCACACCCACAGTCACCAGCTCAGCTTCATCCGGTGCGTCTTTCGGATCAACCGTCCATACCCAGCAATCTTGGTTGGCTGCATTCCATGTGCTTTCTAATACGCCACCTTCGGTAGAAATGTGCCATGCGTTTTCATCACGGCTGTAGATTTTCTCTAAACTAGCGGTAGTTGGAATATTACGTTCTTTCAGGTAATCCAGCAGAGCTTCACGGGAACGTAAGTCCCACTCACGCCATGGCGCAACAACTTTCAGTTGTGGTGCTAAAGCGGTGTAAGTGCTTTCGAAACGCACTTGGTCATTACCTTTACCGGTTGCGCCGTGCGCGACTGCGTCTGCGCCAACTTTCAATGCGATTTCAACTTGCGCTTTAGCGATAATTGGACGCGCCATTGACGTACCCAGTAAATAGCTACCTTCATACAATGCACCCGTTTTCAGTACTGGGTAGATATATTCCTTGATAAACTCTTCGCGCAGATCAACCACATAGCATTCAGAAGCACCTGATTGCAGGGCTTTTTTCTCAACACCGACTAAGTCTTCTCTGTCTTGACCCACATCAGCAACGAATGCCACGACCTCACAGTCATCGTAGTTCTCTTTTAACCATGGAATGATAGCCGACGTATCTAATCCACCGGAGTATGCTAATACAATCTTCTTAATGCCCTTTTTCATAAATTACCTGTCCCAATTCTTTTAAAATAAATGTTTGATTTGTCTGTTTGCTTGCTTGCTCAGTTCTTCATTCAAGAAGCAAGAATTCGTGTGCCAATCGCGGTGCCATTAAATAATGATGGCAACTGTTCCGCATGACGCCAGCTTGCAATATCCACCGGACGTTGCAATGTGGAAGCCGCTTCTAAAGCCGCATTCACTTTGACTATCATTCCATCAGTGATGATGCCTTGATCGATAAGTTTCTGGGCTTTGGCGGTGGTCATTTCATCAATCTTTTGACCTTTACCATCTAAAATACCGCTCACATCAGAAAGCAGGACTAAATCTGCATTCAGTGCTTGGGCAATCGCTGTCGCGGCTTGGTCTGCATTGACGTTCATCAGTTGCCCCTCTTCGGTGATCCCGATAGAGCTAATGATGGGTAAATATCCCGCAGACAGTAATAATTTCAGTAACTTCGCATCACCCGCTTTCGCGCTACCCACATGGCCTAACTCATCATTAATTTGCGTAACCACTGCGCTGTGTCCATCCCCAAGGGATAAACCCACCGCTTGCAATTGATGTTTCATCGCCCATGCCAACAAGGTTTTATTCGCCGTTCCGGCTAACGCACCAGTAATAATGTCGATTTGGTCTGCTGGCGTAACGCGCAATCCTTGCTTTTTCACGACGGGTAATTGCAGTTTTTGCATTAATTCATCAACTAGACATCCACCACCGTGAACAATTACTAGCTCACGTTGATGAGCCTGACGGTAGGTTTGGATCGCCGTAAATAATCTTTCTAGGGCTTCTTCGCTATCGAGTAACACACCACCCAATTTAATGACTAAAGGTTGCATGGGGATTTATCCTTAATAAATTGCCATAAGAGCATTAAAGTAATGACTGCGTTTCGTTGAAACCAAACCGAATATTCATGCACTGAACGGCTTGCGCTGCGGCACCTTTTAATAGGTTATCTTCTGTACCCACTAAAATCAGGTGCTCACCTTTCAATACAAAGCCGATATCACAAAATGGCGTGCCAACCACCGATTTCAGTGCAGGAACCCCCTTGTCATATAAACGAACTAACGGTTTGTTGTGATACACATCTTTAAATGTTTGGCTAATTTGCTCCGCTGTAACGCCGGCTTTCACTTTGCAAGTGATGGTCGCCAGTATGCCCCGTGCAAAATTGCCTAAATGTGGCGTGAAAATCACATCTCTACCTAGATGCGTCGCGATTTCAGGTTGATGACGGTGAGTGAAAATACCGTAAGGCTGTAAGCTCACTTCGCAAAAGCTGTTCGTCATGGAAGCTTTGCGCCCTGCCCCTGAAACGCCACTGGTCGCATTAATGACTGGCCACATGTTCTCATCGAGCAAATCCGCTTCAATCAGCGGCTTTAATGAAAGTTGAGAAACCGTTGGATAACACCCCGGTACCGCAATCAGCTGAGCTTGACGGATTTTATCTGCCTGCCATTCCGCTAAACCGTAAACTGCTTGCATTAACCACTGGGTATTTGTATGTTCGAAACCGTAGTATTGCGGATAAAACGCCGCATCTTGAACACGATAAGCACCCGAAAGGTCAAACACCACGCAACCCGCTTCAAGAAACTGGGGCGCGATGTCATGGCTCACTTCATGGGCGGTCGCGAGGAAAACAACATCGACCCCTTTTGCTGCCTCAGCCACATCGGTAAGCGGCTGAACCGGAAGGTCGATAATGCCTTTATACTGGGGATGTAAATCAGAAAAGCATTTACCTGCATCCGCACTTTGTGCGGAAACCATCAGCCCAGAAAGATGAATATCGGGGTGACGTTGTAAGTAAGCGGCTAATTCTGCTCCAGTATAACCACTGGCCCCGACAATGAGTGTGTTCAACATGTGTTTTCTACCTTGTACTCGTGACCCAAACAGTTTAATGTGTATTTTTATTCAAATAAAGTGCATGAATATTGATACTATTATGGATAAAGGCTGTCAACAGTGAATATTAAATTACCTGCATTTATTGAGATTTATCGTCAATTAATCGCCACTCCGTCGATTAGTGCGACCGATTCGCAACTCGATCAGAGTAACCGAGCGCTGGTGGAGCTATTAGGTGGATGGTTAGAAACCTTAGGCTTTACTGTGAATATTCAACCGGTCCCTGATACCCGAGATAAATATAACCTGTTAGCCTCGATTGGCGAAGGTAACGGAGGGTTGATGCTATGTGGTCACACGGATACCGTGCCATTTGATGATGGTCGCTGGAGTAAAGATCCGTTCAAGCTCACCGAACATAATGGCAAACTGTATGGGCTAGGCACCGCAGATATGAAAGGCTTTTTTGCCTTTATTATTGATGCACTGCGAGATGTTGACCTCAGCACCTTAAAGCGCCCTTTGCATATTCTCGCCACGGCAGATGAAGAAACCTCGATGGCTGGTGCTCGCTTTTTTGCCGCTAGCACGCAGTTGCGTCCTGATTTCGCCATCATCGGTGAACCAACTTCATTGCAGCCTATTCGCGCGCATAAAGGACATCTTTCCAATGCCATTCGTATTACAGGTCAATCTGGGCATTCCAGTGATCCAGATAGAGGCGTTAATGCCATTGAATTAATGCATGAATCTATCTCTCACTTAATGACCTTAAGAAATACATTGAAAGAGCGCTATAACAACCCTGCGTTTGTGATCCCTTATCCAACCATGAACTTCGGTCATATTCATGGTGGTGATGCAGCGAACCGAATTTGTGGTTGCTGTGAATTACATATGGATATTCGCCCACTGCCAGGTTTAACGTTGCAAGATCTGGACGAGCTACTCAATGAAACTCTCGAACCCGTTCGTGCAAAATGGCCGGGTCGCTTAGGCATTGAAGAGATGCACCCACCAATCCCCGGCTATGAATGCCCCACAGATCATAAAATGGTGGCAGTCATTGAGCAGCTATTAGGTAAAAAAGCGGAAACTGTGAACTACTGTACGGAGGCGCCATTTATCCAAGAACTTTGTCCAACACTGGTGCTGGGTCCCGGCTCTATTGAACAAGCCCACCAGCCTGATGAGTTCATCGATATGAGCTTTATTGAACCAACCCGCCAACTCATCAGCCAAATGGTCGAGCACTTCTGTTTTACTGAATAATGTTGTACTGCATGCGGAGTCACTCGGCTCCGCATCTTCCCATCATGAATTTTTCTCTTGTTGCGTCTGAAAAAACATCAATTCCAAATTTGATTTAGGAGTTGACTCTCACTCAATATCGCGTAATCTCTATTTAGACGTCTAAACGTATAGAAGTACAAAAGAGTGCATATAATCGAATAACGAAAATAATCATTAAATAATGAGTTTCTTGAGGCGAGGTCACAGGGTATGAGTTTCTTTCACGCAAATCAGCGCGAGGCGTTGAACCAAAATTTAGCTGAATTAGATGGGCAGATTAATGTCTCATTTGAATTTTTCCCACCTCGCTCAGCAGAAATGGAACAAACATTGTGGAAGTCTATCGATAGGCTCAAGGTCTTAAAACCGAATTTTGTCTCTGTCACCTACGGTGCTAACTCCGGTGAGCGAGATAGAACCCATAGCATCATTAAAGATATCAAAGATAAAACAGGATTAGTGGCAGCACCGCACTTAACCTGCATCGATGCCAGCCCTGATGAACTAAAAACCATCGCGCGCGATTACTGGAATAACGGTATTCGCCATATTGTGGCATTACGGGGAGACCTTCCTAATAACAGCCGTAAGCCCGATATGTATGCTGAGCACTTGGTTGAGTTACTGAAAACGGAAGCTGACTTTGACATTTCCGTCGCCGCTTACCCCGAAGTACACCCTGAAGCTAAAAGTGCTCAGGCGGACTTAATCAATTTGAAGAAAAAGATTGAAGCCGGAGCCAACCGCGCCATCACCCAATTTTTCTTCGATGTTGAAAGCTACCTACGTTTTCGTGACCGCTGCGTAGCAACGGGCATTGATGTGGAAATCGTACCGGGAATTTTGCCAGTTTCTAACTTCCGCCAACTAGAACGTTTTGCCAAAATTACCAATGTGCGCATCCCAAGTTGGATGAATAGAATGTACGAAGGCTTAGATGATGACCCTGAAAGTCGCAATCTTGTTGGTGCATCAATTGCCATGGACATGGTGAAAATTTTAAGTCGTGAAGGCGTAAAAGATTTCCATTTTTACACCTTAAACCGCTCTGAATTGACTTACGCCATTTGCCACACATTAGGCGTTAGACCAAAATAATTGGGTGTTAGGTTGAAGTAACCACTTCATTCCTATCACTTATCGGGTTAATTCATTTATCGTGAATTAACCCAGTCATATTCTCCTTCCCTCTATTCTATTTATCGCCATTCTCTATAATTCCATTTTACATAGTTAATGC
>NZ_JAERJY010000163.1:0-7651 GCF_018257375.1 Providencia sp. JGM181
ATTCAAGATACCGCTATATCCAGAAATAGGTTTCCACACATTTTAGATATTCGTTTTATGTGATTTAAGAAATTTAAAGTTTTATATTCTTGAAGGATTAGCCTATGCAAAAAGATAAAATATGGAAGCTATTAGTTTTAATAGCCATTCCAATAATCATAGCCTTAATACCGACGCCCGCAGGGCTACCGAGTATTGCATGGCTGTTATTTGGTTTGTACCTTGCCGCCATTGTGGGACTAGTATTAAAACCTTATTCCGAGCCTGTGATCTTGCTAGCCACGATTGCTGCCAGTGCGGTGATCATCGGTGTAACAGGCACTAAAGACGTCAAAGTTGGCGAAGTACTGAGTGGTTACTCATCCGGTACAACGTGGTTAGTTTTCGCCGCGTTCACCTTGAGTGCTGCGTTCGTCATCACCGGCTTGGGTAAGCGCCTCTCCTATATTCTTATTGGAAAATTAGGTGGCACCACTCTTGGGCTGGGATATGTGACTGCTATTCTTGACTTGATTATCGCCCCTGCAACGCCGTCTAACACCGCGCGTGCCGGTGGGATTGTCTTCCCTATCATCAACAGTGTGGCGGTTGCATTAGGGTCTGATCCTGAAAAAAGCCCCCGTAAAGCAGGTCACTATTTGCTGGTAAACGTATATATGGTGACCAAAACCACCAGCTATATGTTCTTAACGGCTATGGCACCAAATGCGCTGGCATTAGCGATGATGACCGACATTATGGGTATCCATTTAAGTTGGGGGGGCTGGGCATTAGCCGCTGCCGTGCCGGGCTTAATCATGTTGATCCTCACTCCGTTGATTATCTACAAACTGTATCCACCTGAATTGAAAAAGGTGAATAACAAAGAAATCGCAGCGAAAGGCTTAGCGGATTTAGGTCCAATGACCGTGCGTGAAAAACTGCTCAGCATTATCTTTGTGCTGGCGTTATCCGGCTGGATATTTGCAGATAAAATCGGTGTGAGTGCCTCAAGCGTCGCCATTGCCGTGATGGCATTAACGCTGATCCTCGGTGTCGTAACTTGGGATGATGTGTTGAAGAACAAAGGTGGCTGGAACACCCTGATTTGGTACGGTGGTATTATCGGGATGTCCGGCGTGCTCACCAAAGCAGGCTTCTTCAAATGGTTAGCTGATGTGATGAGCGAACACCTCTCCTTCGGTGACCAAGCGATGTTAGCGTTCTTTGTCATCATGTTTATCAGTGTCGCGATTCGTTACCTGTTCGCCTCTGGTGGTGCCTATGTAGCGGCGATGGTCCCTGTTTTCGCCACCGTTGGTATGGTTGCAGGTGCACCGCCGATGCTGTTAGCGCTGGGTCTGCTGTTCTCTAATGCCTACGGCGGCAGCTTAACCCATTACGGAGGCGCGGCAGCTCCAATCGTCTTCGGTGCAGGCTATAACGATATTCGTTCTTGGTGGATCATTGGTGGGATTATCGCGTTCCTCAGCCTATTAGTTCACATGACTATTGGTTTAGGTTGGTGGGAAATTCTTATCAACATGGGCTTAATCTAATCGCCCTTACCCCATAAAAAAGATGGAGTGCAATATAACGCACTCCATTTTTCTTACGGTAAGGCGTTCAAAAAGGACGCGTAATGAAACAAATTCCTTGTACATTAATGCGCGGAGGCACATCAAAAGGTGTCTTTCTCCTCGCTGACTCTCTCCCGACCGACATTCAACAACGTGATGAACTCATTTTAGCCATTATGGGATCCGGTCATCCTTTACAAATCGATGGTATTGGTGGCGGTAGCCCGCAAACCAGTAAAGTCGCCATCATTAGCCCATCAACGCACCCAGATGCAGATGTTGATTACCTTTTTGCGCAAGTCGCCATTACTGAGCGTATTGTCGATACCGCCCCTAACTGTGGCAATATTCTGTGTGCGGTCGGGTCATTCTCGTTAGAAAAAGGGTTAGTACCAATTACTGGAGATGTGACCACCGTCAGGGTGCGTAACGTCAACACCAATACCTTTATCAACGCCACCATTCAAACCCCCAATGGGCAAGTGGAATATAACGGTAATGCAACTATTGCCGGTGTTCCCGGTCAGGCTGCGCCTGTTGGTTTAACTTTTCTTAATGCCAGTGGCACCAAAACAGGGAAACTTTTTCCTACCGGAAATGTGGTCGATATCATTGATGGTGTTGAAGTTTCTTGCCTCGATATGGCGACGCCTGTGGTGCTTATCGATGCCCCACAACTGAATAAAACGGGATATGAAACAGCCGAACAACTTGAAGGCGATAGTGAGTTTATGCAAAAGCTGGAGCACCTTCGTCTGCAAGCTGGCGCCATGATGGGGTTAGGGGATGTGAGCAAAAAAGTGATCCCAAAACCGATTTTGGTCTCCCCGGCTATTCACGGCGGCACCATTAATGTGCGCTACTTTATGCCCCATAAATGCCATGGCGCATTAGCGGTAACGGGCGCAATTGCTATTGCCACCGGCTGCGTGATTTCAGGTACCGTTATCGAGCGTTATCTGCAAGGCGATGTGGATATGCAGAAGATTGCCATTGAACATCTCAGTGGCAAATTTGAGGTAGCACTAACTAACCCGACAGATAAACCGGAAGGCATTCAAGCTTCAATTATTCGTACTGCTAGAAAATTATTTGAAGGAAAGGTTTTTGTGCCATGATGTCGAACTGATTGTCCTGCCTCTTAGACAGAGGCAGGATGATAAAACTTACTTCACCGGCTCACTCAAAAATTCACCATTGATAAAATAGGAAACTTGATGAGCTTCATCAGGGGTTGGAATTTCCAGTTTCCCTGCCATTCTTTCCATCACATTTTCCGGTACCGCATATTTGCGCTGGCGATTTTGCTGCTGCCACTGCTTATACGGCACTTCCAGATAAATCAGATGCACTTTGGCTTGGTAGCGAGCAAATAGGCTGATCATGCTTTCACGCAGTGAGGCACTTAGCGATGTCGCATTCCAGATGAAATCTTGTTTACTACGCAAATAGACTTTCGCCTGTTCTTTCGCTTGCTGCGCGACCCAACTTTGCGCATTTTTATCCGCTGGGCTGATTTTATGAATTCGACGAATTTCATCCAAGCATACCATCGGCATTTGTGGATAATGTTGTTGAATAAAATGGTCTTTTCCCATACCCGGCAGACCACACAACATAATCACTTCGCTACCGTCTTCATCAAATGGTTGATAATCCGGCGTGCCGCGCTGAGTGTGAAAATAGTGAAAACGCCCCGCCAATGACGCGAAAGCTTTCGGCTGATCCCAGCAATCATGCTCACGGCAAAACAGTTCAAATAGCTCGATGCGCGCTAATAAGTCCGTTTTGTCTTCACATTCACGACCAATCGCATCCGCTTTCGCTAACATACACAGCAAAGACATTTCGACCCGTAATGAGGCGGCGTATAACGCTCGCTCTGGGTCAGGCTTATCCATCAACCATAATGGCAAACCGTGAAAGCGCACTAATGCAGCAATTTGTTCACGGATAGCAAATGGCGTTTCCACTTCACGAAACAGGATATGGCGAGCGGATAACTCGCCTTTTTTTGCGTGTCCGGGTGAGCGAATACGCCCCTCTTCTTCTCGAGTGGTGCTGCGCTTTTCCACATCGTGTAAGAGCGCCGCTGTCCAGACAATCTGCTGTTGCGCTTCAGGTAATTGCTGATATTCCGGTAACGCCTCCAACGCAGCTAATACCATTTGAGTATGGATAGCCACATCCCCTTCGGCATGGTGTATCGCATCTTGAGGGACGCCATGCATATCACGCACAAATTCAAACTGTTCAGCAAGTTGTGACCATTCCCGTTGTTTTGTCAGCTGCCAACTCATTGGTCACCTCCTTGCATCTCAAACGCTAATTTCGCGCGCTGCCAATTTCGCTTCCAGTGAATATCGGTTTTGACATGGTTTTTACGAACATACTTAAAAACGTGCTGCATAAAATCATCCACGGCAAAACCTTGGCGATTGCGCGTCACAATGCCTTCCATGCTGCACGGTTTTCCGGTGTGGGTATCCCGTGCAATAAATTGGCTATCTTCCCCTGCCGCGGCGATTAATCCGCTGCTGTACTGCTGAGCAGTGAGGGTTTTATCGATAGCCAAATGAAGCTCAGGTACGGTTGGGAAATCAAACAGTGATGCGTAAAACTTCACTTCATCCCAACTTAGCCAATAATCCCCTTGGCGCACCGCAAACACGTAAAAATAATCTTCGATATGTTGATATTCGATGGAGTGCACGGCATACAGATTTTCACCAAACAATTCGATATCACCCAGATCGTCTTTAATTAATTGCCAACGCTGACGGATTTGCTGCGACCATGCCGACTGGGTCGGAGCGCCGTGAGAACGGGCAAATACGCCGTGACGATTCAGGCAATTATTTTCACCATCGAGTTTTTCAGTATGAACCAGTTGTTCAATATTTTGGATGTGCGCCCACCAATCGCTATTAATACGATCGTCGCTGGTGGTGCCCGGTGAGAACGGATAGTGATACGTTCTACCATACTTCCTTGATTGCATATTCATTATGCTTTCTCTACAGAAATAATAAAACACAACAAATCTTGAGCAAGATTTGCCTCTGCGATAATTGAGAAATCAAGTGTTGGTATTACATATCTAGTCCGCGAGACGGCCTCATTTTGGGTGCTGCATCAGAAAAACAGCAAGAAATAACTTAGTTGCGGGGATTCTAAACGAATTAATTAGGTAAAAGCCAGTAACATATTCCTAATTATGGTCGTATTAACCCACATCACTCAATTGAGATTCATCCAGCGGGTATTTCACCACCACTTTATTGCGGTATAAACAGCGGTCGCTGAGCGTGAGCGGTTCTTGCCCTTTGGTGGTGATTTGCTGCCAAATTTCATTATGGCGATAAATCACGCCGCGTTCCCGAACAAACTTATGGTTCTGTTGGTAAATATGATATTTATTTTCGCGGGGCTCAGAGCACAATAGCTCCCCTTCAATTTGGTGTTCGCCAATGTTAAACACTAACTGAAATGTTGCTTGGGTTGGGTTATACAGCACAAGGTCGATATAGTTATAGAAGATAGCCGCGCCAGAACCAAATGGCAGCACGCGCCCTTCATCGGGAAATGGGTCAAAACTGTGGTTGGCTCGCTCCACCACTTGCAATGGAGAATGCAGCGCCATCCAGTGGATTAAATTGCTGAGTTGGCAAATTCCTCCGCCAATCCCGCTTCGGGCTTCTCCGTAAAAAAGCTCCATTCCTTCCACAAATCCGCGTTTGGCAGTAGGTTTGCCCACAAGACGGCAAAACGAGAAGTATTCCCCCGGCGCAATGGTAACGCCGTTCATCGTTTCAATCGCAATTCCGAGGTTTATCACTTTGTTATGTTGCAACCGAAGGTCTGATTGACCCAATTTGCGGATCAGCCGTGATGTGTGTTTATGGTAGCGATATTCCAGCGGTTGCTCCGCCAAATTGCGGGTATATTTGCGCCCTGAAAATGCCCAGTGCCAACGCCTAAGTAGCCGTTTTTGATTCACACGTAGCCAATACAAAATAGGATGGTAGGAAGAAAGTGGTCTGCGCATGTCGAGCCTTACAGGTTTCAGATAATAAAGGTATCTTCACATAATTCCCTTATCATCAATATAGTCACTGTCCGATAATCCATGCTCCACTTAGCAACTATTTTCTCTCACCGTTTTCTGTTTGTTTTTCCTATCTTCTATCTTCTATCTTCTATCTTCTATCTTCTATCTTCTATCTTCTATCTTCTATCTTTTCAGATTTTAGGTTTTTCCTTAGTTTCCTCAAACATTGGCTCTATGGATTTTGCGCCGTAACTAGGCGGCAAAAAAGAAAATCCCTAGGAGCATACACAAGTATGTGACTAGGGTTTTCTTTTGAAGCCAACAACGTTAGGGTGCAAAAGACGACGAGCGATTAATACAATCCAAGAACCGCCCCGACGGCTAGCGTAAAAAAGCTGAACACCCAAATCCACCCGAACGAATACCGCAAATGACGCCCCATATCAATTCCCGCCAGCCCCATAGCCAGCCATGCTGCCGGTGAGAACGGGCTCACAAACGTACCGGCGTTATTCCCAATCGCCATAGCGTACACCACCGCTGAAGGATCAACCCCTGCCGTCGCAGCAATTTGCTGAATAATTGGCAGCAATGCAAAATAGTAAGCGTCAGTACTGGTGAAAATATCCATTGGTACGCCGAGGATACCCACAAAAATATGTATTTTTGATACCCATTCCGTTGGCAGAATTGATGTCAGATCCATTGCGATGGATTTCAACATTCCACCATCGGATAAGATGCCGAGAAACGCGCCCGCTGCAAGAATAATGGCCACCATACCTAACGCCTGTGGGGCGTGCAGGGAGAGCACCTTCATCTGCTCTTTGGGATTTGGGTAGTTAATTAATAACGCCAAAGAAAGCGCAATCATAAATACGTATGGAGCTGAAAGTAGCCCGAATGCTAAACAGATAATCGCCCCTACAATTAATCCACCATTAATTAATGGCTTTTTAGGTTTATGGGCAATATCAACCACATCTGCGATTTGCTCACTTTCGCCTAACAGTGAATCCATTTGATACGGCGTAGTGCCATTTAACGCGGCCGCAGCAATGCGACGCTTTTCACGCATTCCCATAATAATGGCAAATACCACCGCGCCACCCATACCAATCAATTGCACGGGAATTAAACCTTGCCATAGTGTAGAGGCATCGATACCTGTTACCGCTGACGCACGACCTAATGGTCCGCCCCACGGCACCATATTCATGATCCCCATACTTGCGCACATCAGCAGCAACATTAGGTATGGACTCATACCTAATTGTCGGTATAGCGGTAATAATGCAGGAATAATAATTAAAAATGTTGCGGCGCCAGAGCCATCTAAGTGCACTACCCCCGCGATTAGCGTGGTCATGATACAGACGATAATCACATTACCACGGGTCATTTTGACCATCATGCGGATCAATGGGTCAAAAATATGTAAGTCCTTCATCATGCTGAAGAACAAAATGGCAAACAAAAACATCGCTGCCACTTTTGCCACTTTATTAATGCCGCTTTCGAAAAAGACCGAGATTTCACCAATAGAATATCCCGCTAGCAGTGCTCCAATAAAAGGAATACAAGACATTGCAATAATTGGGCTAGCTTTACCCATCATCAGTAAAGTGACGATTGTTACTATGATTAAAATACCAATAATTGTTAACACATTGACCTTCCTTTTTAGAATTATATTTTCACAGGCTAATACACGTTGTTGAAAATAAAGTAGCTACACTTTTACAGTTGTAATTTTATTTTCATCTCCATTACTCTTTTTACATAAAACTAATATTACGCAGGGTTATCATTGCTTATATAAATCCCTTATTTAGGTTGCAAGATGAAAATTGTTTTTTTGCGGCAACAATATTCATTTAAAGGTAAAGAAAATCATTAAATAAAATAAAAACTCAGCGTGAAAATCTATTAGAACCATAAAAACCATAAAACCAAATTAAATTCATCATGCTTGATTTATCATGGAGTTAACAAAAAAAGGGTGAACTAAGCGAGTATTTATCATGATTTGAAATGGTAC
>NZ_JAERJY010000164.1:0-7419 GCF_018257375.1 Providencia sp. JGM181
GCTATCTTATTATTTATTATAACTTTATCAGAATTTAGCTTAGGTTAAATCGTTATGTATCACAAAAAAGTCACCCTCTCGAAAAAAGAGATTGTTTCAAGTGTAGATAGGAATATAAAAAAGTAACAATAAAGCCAGCAACGTTATTTGCTGGCTTTGACATGGTGATGAAAATATTATTTAAGCGTTAATGTTTTTTTAGCAGTTAATATTGCTTTGCTAGCAAATTAATTGGCAAACTTCGCAATTGTTTCAGCATCCATGCGATATCGCACCCATTCGTCTTGTGGTTGTGCACCGATGCTTTGGTAAAAATCAATGGCTGGCTGATTCCAATCTAATACACTCCACTCTAAGCGCTGGCACTGGCGTTCAAAAGCCAATTGAGCAATGTGCTTGAGGAGTTTTTTCCCTGCCCCCGCGCCACGGCGCTCGGGTGAAACGTACAAATCTTCTAAATAAATCCCATTATTGCCTAACCATGTTGAATAACTGGTAAAAAATACGGCATAACCCGCCGGTTTACCATCAACGTAACACAGTAACGCTTCGGTTTTGGAATCTGGTGCGAACAATGAGTTTTCAATATCAGCAACACTGGCTTTTACTTCATGACGCGCTTTTTCATAGACGGCTAACTCAATAATCATCTCTAAAATCAGCGGGGCATCTTCACGGGTTGCCGTTCTAATTTGTATATCCATTATTATCTCTCTTGTTGTTTGAGGCTCAATTTTAACCATCGATGGCACTAAACCCTAACACTCAGCAGTTTTATTCATCAAAGCAACGCCATTATAAGAATGATTTATAGTCAATGATTCATAACAACAGATAAACAGGATGAATTATTGCTATTGCTCTGAAATCCCCCTCTTTGCTATTATCCGCCCATTGTTCAACCGAAATATTGAAAATAAAAAAGGAGGCTAATCTTATGCTGTTGTGTGATCTTATTGAATACTCACACTTCTTTGGTAATCGCCAGAGCTCGGGCTTTCACAGTGTTACACTGCGATAACCCTGCCTGAGCAAAGCAGCTAAAGAGTCTTTTCTCAGCTTACTGGGTTGTCGTATCGACGATACCCGGCGTTTTTACGCCTAGAATTTGAGTAAGCTATGAGCACATTATTATCTGTAAAATCATTAAACTACGACACATCCACCACCTCATTACTGTCTGATATCAGCTTCACTTTATTGCAAGGTGACCGTATTGGTCTGATTGGTCACAATGGTAGCGGTAAAAGTACCTTATTGAAGCTTTTAACCTCCCAGTTATCGCCAAATAGTGGGCAAATTACCTATGCCAATCATTGCGTTACTGCATATATCGAGCAGCATCTTCCTGCGGAAGTCGCGCCATTAACTTTGATAGATGCGCTACTGCAAAAACCGCCTACACAAGAACATGTTTCTGAACGTTGGCGAGCGGAAGTGTTATTAACGGAATTAGGGTTTGCACCTCATCAGTGGGAGCAATCGGCAAATGCCATTAGTGGCGGCCAGCATACGCGTTTACTGTTAGGACGCGCATTAATCAGCCAGCCTGATTTATTGCTGTTAGATGAACCGAGTAACCATCTGGATTTACCTACCCTTATTTGGTTAGGGAATTTCCTTCAAAGTTGGAAAGGTAGTTTTGTGTTGGTTTCTCATGACCAATCTTTGTTGGATAAGGTGACAAATAGTACGTGGATTTTACGGGATAAAACTCTGCATTTTTATCGGCTTCCATGCAGCCAAGCACGCCAAGCATTAGCAGAAACCGACCGCGCCGATGAGCATCGCTTTAACGCCGAGCAAAAGGAAATTGACCGTATTGCATCGAGTGCCAAGCGGTTAGCGATTTGGGGTAAGGTTTATGATAATGAAGGGCTTGCCCGCAAAGCGAAGCAGATGGAAAAACAGATAGATCGTTTAAAAGAGGATCAAACAGACCTCACTGAAGGCTATCAATGGCAATTGTTGCTAAATGGAAAAGCGATTCCTGCGGACCGAGTGCTTGAGTTGGATAATACACAAGTCACCACGCCGGATGGGCAATTTCTGTTTTCAGTCCCCTTTTCGCAAGTGAAAAGCGGTGACCGTATTGCGATTATGGGCGCCAATGGTTGCGGAAAATCCACGCTGTTGCGTTTGATTTGGCAACAATACCTCGCGGATTTACGTTATGAAACTCAATTAAAGTTCCATCCAACGATTTCCGTGGGTTATTACGATCAGCAATTAGCGCAGCTGAATGACCATGATAGTTTAATCGATGCATTGCGGCATTTTGCCCCTCTCACCGATGAACAGCGAAAAATGGCGCTGATCAGTGCAGGATTTGTCTATTCTCGCCATCAGCAAAAAGTGGCAACGCTAAGCGGTGGTGAACGAGCGCGTTTGTTATTTATTGGGCTAAGTTTGGCACAGTATGCACTAATTTTGCTGGATGAACCGACAAACCACCTTGATCTTGAAGGTAAGGAAGCGTTGAGCGAGCAAATTTCCCAATTCGAAGGGGCGCTGTTAGTCGTTAGTCATGATAAATGGTTAATTGAGAATAGTTGCCAGCGTTATTGGTATATTCATAATAATCGCTTGGAAGAGTATCTGAATCTGGAAGAGATTTACCAGAAGATAGAGAAACAATCCGCCTTCTCAGAGAACGAATTGGAAGAGAGCCAAACCCGTTTAATCTCTGAAAATACTCAAGGGGTCATAACTCATTCTCATGAAGATGACCTTCTTGAGCAGCTGTTGGAGCTGGAAGAAAAGTTGGCAGCGGATAAACAACGTAAAGTTGCTCATCAGAAGCCCCTTCTTCAGCAACAGTGGATTGAGGAAATGAAGCGAATTCAAACTTTGCTAGAGATCTAAAATAATAAAGCCCCTAGATGCCAACGTGCACTAGGGGCTTTTCATTACTTCAATAACAAAACAATACCGTGACAAAATAATTATTAATAAAGTAACGCAAATCCTTATCGGTGAAATGGGGTCAATCACCCTATTTACTCTCATTTTATGAATAACTGTTTTGCCACACTGTGTTACATCTAACTCAATTTAATATTTCTGTTTTTTTGCTCGCTTAAAGTATGACATTGGCACACTAGGACAAACTACTTCTTTAAATTTAACCTTACTCTTCGACGCGGAATCTGGCTGTTCATCTTTTGGCTCGATTTGCTTATTTTCTTCCGGCTGCATGACTTGTTCTGGCTGCATGGTCTCTTTCATATGAATTTGCTCTTTAACTTGAATAATATGACGGGTTTTTGCCATGTTATTTTCCTTCTACTGTGTTCTCTTCTAAAACGGCATTATTTTCCGAGACTACGTTATTTTCAGAAACTAATAGCGCCTCATTCACTTGCTCAATTCGTTTTACGGCTTGGTTGATAATATCCACCACTTGAGCCGATTCTTGCTTTGATAACTGCTGTAATACAATTTTATGCCGGAGTAATGATTTGAATTTATCTACCGCTAACTCAATTTCATTGGCAAATTGGTTACCCGCTTTCAGCTCTTGCGCATAATTTAGCTTCATTTTAACTTCAGCCAGAATGTCCGCTTTCAAAAGTAAAAAACAGCGGCCTTCCGGCGTGATAGCAAAGCATTTACGCCCTTTACCCGTTTCTTTACTGGTTGAAATAAAATTCAGTTCTTCCAGTAATGTCAGTGTCGGATAAATCACGCCAGGGCTTGGGCAATAAAATCCAGCTGTTTCCTCACTGATTTTTTTTATCAGTTCATAACCATAATTCGCGCCATCTACGAGTAAATGCAAAATATAAATACGCAGCTGTTTTGGATTAAACATGCGCCGAACACTTTTACCCTCACATAGACATGTATCGAGGGTTTTTGGATTGTCCATTTTATCTCTCAGTAAATGTGCAAGAATTAAAAACCGATATATCTAATATCATAATCGGTTTTCTGAATAATGCCAGAATTAGATATATCTGTTTTTATCATTACGTGCTAATGATAACCATTATCATTATGATAGCGAGAAAATTAGTGTCTTAGAGTACAAAAAGTGTTTTTAGTGATCTAAGTAAATGGAAAAAGCCAGTTCTGCGAGAGAACTGGCTTTCTAGATCAAAACAATAACTCGTTAGTGTTAGCCAATATCCGGCAGAACTTTGAAGACAATACCGAGCTGAATGCCGATAACTGCGATACCACACAGGAACACAATCACTAATGCTGGCTTACCACCGAGTACTTGGTATTTGCGAGGGTTAACATGACGAGATTTCAGAGCCATCGCACTTGGCAGTAATAACGCTAAGATAGACAGCGCGATTGCCGCATAACCCAACGCCATCACGAAACCTTTTGGGTAAAACAATGCGAAAACAAGCGGAGGTAAAAAGGTAATCAGCCCCGTTTGAATACGCCCTGAAGCATTATCTTGGCGCTTAAACAAGTCAGCTAAGAAGTCAAACAAGCCTAACGCAACCCCAAGGAATGATGTGGCTAATGCAAGGCTCATAAACATTTGTGCGACGAATTCAGTTTTACCTGACTGCGCAACCGCTTTAATGGCTTCCAGTAGTCCATTTAACCCAGAATTCTCAGCTAAAATTCCCACAAAGGTATTCGTGCCAATACTGCCCAACGTAGCGATTTGCCATAAAATGTAAGCAACTAGAGGAATCGCACTTCCTAATATAAAGATAATTCGCAGTTTTTTGACATCACCCCCCATATATTTCACGACACTTGGTACACTTCCGTGGAAACCAAACGAGGTAAAGAAGACTGGAATAGCCGCGAGGATCAGGATTTTATCGGTTGGTGCTGACAATAAATTTAACTGTTCCACATGCGGGAACATCATTGCCAGAATGATCACTAAAAAGACGATTTTCGCGGTAAACAAGATGCGGTTAATAAAATCGACGGATGAAGTACCAAAGCAAACAACCCCACCACCAATGATGGTAAAGACGACAATGCCCATCCAGTCTGCCATTTCAATGGCAAAACTGCCTTTCAGATTGGAGGTAATGATTTGCCCTGCTCCCGTCACATACGCGGCGGTTAAGGCATACATTAAAAACATCATACTGAAACCTGTGATGAACTTCCCACTCGAACCTAAATAGCGCTGAGCAACGCTACCTATCCCTGTTTCATGGGATTCATGCTGGTAAACTTCTACCAGCAATAATGCGGTGTAGCACATTAGCGCCCACAGACCAAACAACATCACCAAACTGACTGAAAACCCATTACTTCCCGCTGCAATTGGCATTGCCAACATTCCAGCGCCGATCGTAGTACCTGCAACAATAAAAACACTACCAAGTGTGCGATTTTTCATATTGAGATCCTAACAAAATTAATTAAACACTAACTTTTTGAATGGAATGATTACGTTTATTTTCTTCATCAATGAGCTGTTGTAGTTTGTCTTCAAAGATGTTTCTTAATTCATTCCAGTAGTTATCGAAGTGCTGTTTATCACGCAGGCAATGGGTCATAATTGCGGCCCTTAATACATAAATTGAATGGACTTTATGCCATTCCTCTTCCTTGAAATTCGCCTCTAGACACAGATTCTGAGGATTATCACCGTACTCTTCATGGGTTAGTGATGTTGACGACGTTAAAAAATCATTTGCATAAGTGCGTCCTGCTGCATAAGAGCAGAGTTCATACAAACGTTTATTTAACTGGTTTTGTTTCTCTAATGAGGTGTTTCCCGTTTCCCTGAACATAAAGTTGATCATGTGGAAATCCGGTGCAGGCATCGCTGCCAATGTAAACTCACGCCCATCAATCACAAACGGCTCGCTGGCATTGATTTTTTCAATCATCCAATTGGCGGTTGTTACCCCAGCCGCAATGACTTTGCCATACCCCAATAAGTTCAGCGGAACTAACCGATGTGCAGCCCATACTGCTGCTGCCGTCGCGCCAGCTTTTGAGCCTTCCATAATCGATGAGCCCAGTAATACATTCTGTTGCTTATCGGTTTTACGGCTACTTTCTTTCACTTCTTCAAACACATAGGCCGCATGATAGGAAATCAAATCGACAATGCGTTTGTCCTTCATACAAATCGCCCCAGCAGCATAAGGGATAAAACCGACTTTATGCGGATCAACTGTGATGGAGTCAGCTTGGTTTAAAGCTCGGAAACTCTGATAAACATCAGGCTTTGGCCAAACGATATCTGGCGGGAAAACACCTTCGTCATGGTAACGTGCAATAAGCGCATCATATTCAAGGAATTGGTTGTTTTCAT
Source organism: Providencia sp. JGM181 (assembly GCF_018257375.1). NCBI lineage: Bacteria > Pseudomonadati > Pseudomonadota > Gammaproteobacteria > Enterobacterales > Morganellaceae > Providencia > Providencia sp. JGM181. Next base: position 6,257 of record NZ_JAERJY010000164.1, read on the forward strand.
CACGGAACATTGCACAGGCATAACCTGCATACGCCGCATCAATATGCACATAGAATGAAACGCCAAAGCGTTGCTCACATTCCTCGCGTAATTTAATGACTTCAGCGACGTTATCAATAGCACCTGTTTCAGTGGTACCTACAACAGCGACTACTGCAAGAATAGGCTCGCCTTTTTCAATCAATGAGAAAACAATGTCACGCATTTGCGAAACATCCGTGCGATAACGTTTATCAACGGGAAGTTGAACAATGTTTTGCTGCCCTAACCCTAAGATATCCATCGCTTTCATCCACGAATAATGCTTGGATTGCGGCACTAACAATTTACCGAGTTTACCTTGTTCAACACCGGTGCCTCGGCAGGTCAGATTGCGAATTTCTTCAAACAACCCTTGCTTTTTCAACTCATCAATCAGATCCAATACATCACAGGTACGCATATTCAGTAACGCGTTTTCTGAAACATCAGTTAAGAGTTGTTTGGCTTGAGGGTGGGATGCCATGGCTAAAGGTAAGGTTTTAATGTTTCTCGCGACCCATAACCCTTCGTAGTTAGCTACTGTGCCACCCGAGGTAATGTGCCCCCAAGATTTTTGCACGTCATATCCAAACATACCGCATAAATCTAACCCCGCTTCGATTTCTAATACCGTCGTTGTCGGTGAAGATTCTTGTGCGCAGTTATTTGGGTTGTACATCATAGCCATGACATACGCGAGATTGGAGATCATCAAAGTATCCGCGTTCATATGCCCCATGTAACGCGGTGAAAACCAAGGCACTGACGTAGTTTTCAACTTTGAGGAAAGCTGATTAAGGATACCTTCAGTGCGATATAACGTATCCCGATATTCCGGTGCATATCTATCGACGGTAGTAATTAAATCGGGATCTTCAGGATGATAACCAGAACGCCAATGCATATGCTCAGTCACTGCATATTCCATCATTTCTCTGAAAAATACCGCATTTTCAGATTTAGGTCCGAGGAACAATGCATCTACGTTCATGCTTTTATTTTTAAAATTATTCATTATCACTACACCTTCAAACTACAGCTGGCTGGCACCAGCTGCATTAAGTTACTCAACTGCAGATGATTGAATGGATTTTCGCTGTTCATCCGTCCACTTAGCACCGGTTTCATGCGCAGCGGCATAA